>NZ_JABMCQ010000240.1 GCF_013179575.1 Sphingobacterium shayense
CGAAAGTAACTTTGTCTCCTGTATTTCATGTTAATGGAGATGACGTAGAAGCCCTGGTTTACGCAATCAACATTGCTGTCGAATATCGTCAAAAATATAAAACAGATGTCTTTATAGATCTTTTAGGTTATAGACGGTTCGGTCACAATGAGGCAGATGAGCCTAAATTCACTCAGCCTTCACTATATAAGCTAATTGAGAAACATCCTAATACACTTGCTATATACGTGAAAAAGCTTGTCGACGAAGGGACAATCGATATCGACTTTGCAAAACTACTTGAGAAAGATTTTCGAAATGTACTTCAGGAGCGTCTAGACGAGGCCAAAAAAGTGGAGCAGATTAGCGACGAACGCCCTATGTTCGCCGGGGCATGGAAAGGGCTACGCCCAGCTAAATCTGCAGACGTAGAGGTAGAAATAAACACGAAAGTATCTAAAGAACTATTCATATCATTAGCTAAAGAACTAAACACGCTTCCTAAAGACAAAAAATTCTTCCGGAAAATTACCAAAGTATTTGACGATCGATTAAAAATGATCGACTCCGACAAATATGACTGGGCAATGGGAGAATTAATGGCATATGCTACATTATTGAATGAGGATTACCGTGTGCGTATCTCTGGGCAAGACGTTCAACGTGGAACGTTCTCTCACCGCCATGCGGTTGTCACATTAGAAGATTCTGATGAAACGTATACCCCACTCGCAAAACTTAATGGAGGAAACCGTTTCAATATCTACAATTCTTTGTTATCAGAATACGCAGTATTAGCTTTTGAGTATGGCTATTCCTCGGTGAACCCTAACTCCCTTACAATTTGGGAGGCTCAGTTCGGAGACTTCGCTAATGGTGCTCAAATTGTATTTGATCAATATATTTCATCAGGAGAAACTAAGTGGAAACGCTCAAATGGACTCGTGATGCTTCTTCCTCACGGTATGGAAGGCCAAGGTCCAGAACACTCTTCTTGCCGGATAGAACGTTACCTAGAGTTATGCGCAAACAACAACATGATCGTTGCTAATTGTACAACACCGGCCAATTATTTTCATTTATTACGTCGCCAGTTACACCGTGAATTTAGAAAGCCTCTTGTTGTTGCTACACCGAAGAGTTTATTGCGTTATCCTAAAGCTGTTTCTTCTATTACAGATTTCACAGAAAACAATTTCCAAGAAATCATTGATGATCAAAATGTAACAGCTAAATCTGTTAAGCGAGTAATTCTGTGCTCAGGTAAACTATATTACGACTTGCTAGAAAAGCAAGAAACTGACAAACGTAAAGACATTGCTTTGGTACGGGTTGAACAGCTGTTCCCTATTGCACACAAACAAATAGAAGCGTTGCAGAAGAAATACGCAAAAGCAGAATTCGTGTGGGTACAAGAGGAAAACGAAAACATGGGTGCATGGCCATTTTACTCGCGTAAATTCCGCGGCACAAGTCTAGACTTAAACGTAATTGCTCGCCCCGAAAGTGGTTCACCTGCAACTGGGTATATGAAACACCACCAAGCGCAACAAACAGAGATTATTAATAAAGCATTTGAAATTTAAAACATATCGACATATTAACTTGTTGTTGATATAACTGAAGACAAAAATATGAGCTTAGAAATTAAAGTACCAGCAGTAGGTGAATCGATAACCGAGGTAACCTTGGCACAATGGCTAAAACAAGATGGCGATTACGTTGAAATGGACGAAAACATCGCTGAATTGGAATCTGACAAAGCTACGTTTGAGCTTCCGGCCGAAAAAGCGGGAATCCTCAAAATTATAGCTCAAGAAGGTGATACTTTAGAAATCGGTGCTGTTGTTTGTAGTATCGAAGAAGGTGATGCTCCTGCAGCTGGTAGTGAAACCAAAGAAGAAGCTCCTGCTGCAAAAGCAGAAAGCAACACCCCAGTTTCGGCAACCGATCCTGAGAATCCAGAATCTTATGCCGCTGGTACTGCATCCCCTGCTGCTGCCAAGATTTTAAGAGAAAAAGGTATTGATCCTTCGACAATTAAAGGAACAGGGAAAGATGGTCGTATTACTAAAGAAGATGCGGAAAAAGCACAAGCAAAGCCTGCTACACCTACGAGTAAACCTGCAGCAGCCACTGCTCCTGTAATTGCTCAGCCAGCTGGTGCACGTAATGAACGTCGTGAGAAGATGACCTCTTTACGCAAAACTATCGCTAAGCGATTAGTAAGTGTAAAAAATGACACGGCTATGCTAACTACTTTCAACGAAGTAAACATGCAACCGATCATGGATCTTCGTGCGAAGTATAAAGAAACTTTCAAAGAAAAACACGGCGTTGGGCTTGGCTTCATGTCATTTTTCACCAAGGCTGTTACAACAGCGTTGAAGGAATGGCCCGCTGTTAATGCTCGTATTGAAGAAAATGAATTAGTATATTCTGACTTCTGTGATATTTCAATCGCAGTATCGGCACCTAAAGGTCTTGTGGTACCTGTGATCCGCAACGCGGAATCGATGAGCCTTCACCAAATTGAAAAAGAAATCATTGTTCTTGCTACCAAGGCTCGTGATAACAAATTAACTATCGACGAAATGACAGGCGGGACCTTCACTATTACCAACGGAGGAGTGTTTGGTTCAATGATGTCAACACCGATAATCAATGCACCGCAGTCAGCAATTCTAGGAATGCATAACATTGTACAACGTCCTATTGCTGAAAACGGACAAGTGGTCATTCGACCGATGATGTATATCGCTCTGTCTTATGATCACCGAATTATTGATGGTCGTGAATCAGTAAGTTTCTTAGTTCGTCTAAAACAACTATTAGAAGATCCTGCTAGATTACTGCTTGAAGTTTAAGAACATCACAAGTATATGTAAAAGGTCGTCTATATTCAGGACGACCTTTTCAATTTAGACCTTTTGAACAATGATCAGCGTAAGATTTTTTACTTTTCTTTCTATCATCGCACTCCTATTAATCGGAAGTCGAACAAACGCTCAACGGATCGGCCTGGAAATTGATTTATTTGGATACGCCGACAACAGAGAATTTAAATCTATGTACACCGAAGATAAAACCTATTTTGGAACTATCTTATCACCCCAACTATATTTTGCGTTAGACAGTAACCACCGTATTATTGGTGGCATACAATACAAACAGGATTTTGGCAAGCACACACAAAATCGGTCAAAAATTTCACCTATAGTCTACTACAACTATAAAGACAAAAATTTCGACTTCGCGTTGGGGCATATGCCACGATACGAAAGATTAAAAGACATTCCGCTAATCGTATTAGCTGACACATTCCTTTATGACCGTCCGAATATGGAAGGCATGTACTTCTCTTACGGGAATAAAAAATTAAAACAAGCTCTTTTTATCGATTGGTTAAGCAAACAAAGCCACGACCACCGAGAGCGCTTTCTTGTCGGACTTTCTGGTAAATATACTTTTGGACGTTTCTACATTGCTGACGATGCATTGTTGTATCACAACGCGTTGACAAGTAACGACAGTATCGAAGAACATATCCAAGACAATGGCATTGTTCTCCTACGGGCCGGAGTAGACTTGAGCCATCTTACTTTTTTGGATTCATTGACGATCGACGCGGGATTTGCTCTGGGTTTTGACCGGATCCGAACGGAATACGAACTCCGATCCGCCAAAGGCTTTATTTCCAATATCCATTTACGATACAAAAGATTCTTTATGAAAAATACATTCTATTTGGGGGATGCTCAGAATCTCCCTATGGGCGATTCTTTCTACCACCGTAATCGCTACGATCGAGTCGACGTTGGATGGATACCATTTAAAAAAGGAGCTCTCGAAGGAAAGTTCACAGCTTCATTCCATTTCGATTCAGACCAAATCAGCAATCAGCAATCATTTACTATACGCTACAACTTTGGAACCGCTCTGTGGAAAAAAAATGAAAGACTTTAACCCTTATTTCCGTCCAATGACACAATAATAACGTGATATAGATTCGTATATCGGTCGATTTTAGTATGTTTGATATGCTAACTAAAATGTTTATTGTATGCAAAATGCTATTCTTTTACCTACGGATTTTTCAGAAAATGCATGGACTGCGACTCGCTATGGAGCCCAATTAGCGATTAAATATAATTTTGCTCTTCATATTTTACATGTATACTCTAGCATCGGGCGGATAATGGCTACCGCTGATTTTAACGAAGAACTCGACTCCTTCCAACAAAACAAAGCGGAACTTAAAATAGACGAATGGGCGCAAAAGATAAATGCTGAGTTTCCAAGCCTTTCTATAAGCAGGGCTTGTATACAGGGCAATTTAAGCGACATTATTCTTGAACTTATTGGCGATAATCCAATTAGTTTTGTTGTTATGGGAACTAATGGAGTCAGTGGCCTAACAGAAAAACTGAT
>NZ_JABMCQ010000241.1 GCF_013179575.1 Sphingobacterium shayense
AATTCACCTTCCTTATTAGTCGTACCAAGCAGGCGCTTGCCGAGTTTCAGCGATGCACCTTGAACATCTGCGTTCTGCTGGTTTTGTATCTTAAGGGTTACCCCCGCGGTTTGCGCTACGGCAGCCATCGAAGTCAAAAGAAAGCCGGCTAGAGCAAAAAGGCTGACTAAACGCGTAGATCGCAAAGGTTTTATAAAAAGGCGAACAGAATACATTTTTAAATTTTAATTAGATTGAATATAAATTAAGCGCAAATGTAGAATATTTTTTTGAAACCGATGAAAATTCATTCTGCAATAGCCAAATAACATTAGCTTTCCTTAATTTACTAATGAGCCCCAAAATCCGATATACAGCCCTAATTATCAATAATCAAAACTAGCACCAATGATGAACTGTCCGGCGAACTATACTCGGCGTTCCTATTAATTGACACCACGGCCTACCTGAATAAAAGGAATAAACTATTTAGCATCTACCGCGTTCTATTACAAAAAGTCATGATGTTAAAATATATTGCATTTCTGTTCTTTTTGGTTTCCATCATGGAAGATGAGGGAGTTTTACAGAAACTGCGCAGTAATTATGCACAGTCTGTAAAAAGCGAAGAAACATGTAAAGCCCAGCTTCGAACAGTTGAAGCGGTATCTAATCCTAGTCCACTAGAACTTGCATATATCGGAGCCTATCACGCAGTTTGGGCGAGCCATACGAAAGCCCCTTTCGATAAACTCAAAAGCTTCAAAAAGGGGAAAAAAGCTCTTGAAAATGCGGTACGCCAAGACCCTCAAAACGCGGAGATACGGTTTCTGCGACTGACAATTCAATATAACGCACCGAATATTCTTAAATATCGAAATGAGATCCCTGATGATTTAGAAATTATTCTTAGGAATTACGACCAAATTGAACCAGAGAAGGTCAAACTAATGGTCAAAGATTTTTTGCTGGGAACTAATCTCCTTAGCCAACCTCAAATAAATGACCTTTAAAGATAGTAGGCAACGAAGCCGATTAAAAGGAAGACACCAGTACTTGAAAAACGAGATGAAAAAAGAAATATTAGAAATACTTAATGATCGTGGAGAAATTATTCATGATAATTATTTTGGGATAATCGAGCTTGATGAAAATCGACATTTAGTGTATTGGGTATCGCAGCAAGACATAAATGAACTGAACATCCGTTCTGATGATGACCCAATAAAAGTTCGCGTAAATGTCGCTACAGTACACGGAGCTAAAATTACGCTTCCTAATAGCGTGCTGGACTATATCCCCACCACCTTTGGCCGTGTACGAAATAAGGAAGAAATCGACGGTCTTAACGAATTCGCTGAAGAACTACGCAAGCAAAAACCATTAGATTAATGGAGCAATTTTAATATTCTGAAAATTGAAATTGTTAAATGAAAACAGAAATACTAACTTGAACTAACCTTAGTATTTCGGTTAACTGCTTCACGTTTTACTACCTCTAGGAACTTGCTTCGGAAACGTTCAATATATTGAACATGCTGAATACCAATCTGGAGTGAGATGAGATAACTATCTGCGGTGAGATCTTTGATCCAAATCTTTAAAGGAATGTCAGCATCCACTTCATCAAACGACCTTACTGTACGAGCCAACCATACTTTCCATTCTTGAATGTCTTGGCTCGATTCTAACGACAATTGCATATTAAGCCGGATATCCGATTCAGAAAAGGTCCAATTCACCAATCTTCCCGAAAGCAAATCACCGTTGGGAATAATAACCCGCGCGCCTTGATCAGTCAACAATGTGCTTGAGCGAATTCCGATTTGAACGACTTGCCCTTTCTTGTCCGCAAGCTCGACATAATCGCCAATTTTGAAAGGCTTTTCAAAGATCAGGATAATCCCCGACACAAAGTTATTTACAATATTTTGAAGCCCCAGGCCAATACCTACACTAAGGGCACCAATGATTACAGCAAGTCTATCTAATCCCAATCCGATGATGCTGAAACAGATTAAAAGTGCGACAACGACGACCAAGAGTCTAAAAATTGGCAACAAAGCTATTTTAGAATTCGTTGTCTCTCTCGGCGAGCTACTGAGGAGCTCCCCCAAATTCTTCTGAAACCAGTTCGCCACCCAAAAGATAGTGATTACTAGCAGCAGATCACCAAAACTAAAATCTAACTTACCAATACGTAAAGAACGACCAAGTATACGGTCCACCCACCCCCATGCCTCACGATTCATATGAAGGTTATTCATCAATACGACAAGAATCAGAATCGTACAACAAAAACCAATAAAAACATCCAAACTTCGTATCGATTTCCTTTTGTCTAACCGCTTAATCCATGATCTTTCAGAAGATTTGGAATATTGTTTTTCTAAGTCATGAAGAAGCATATCCCGAAATGCCCTGAGCGACAATGCTTGCAGCAATCCTATTGCCCCGACTAAACTCCACATTCGAGAAATGTTTAAGTATTCCAAACCATTTAAAACAATAGCAACAACATTGCACAAAAGAAGCGCCCAGCGAATATAATTATGGAGGTAGCCAATAGGGTTATCGACATCTGTCTTTCGCCCTAAACTCCACAAAAGTACAACCCCCGCTAAATTAGCCGTTCCAGCAATCAAACGAATCCACCACACTTCTGAAAGAAACAAATTTGACAGAATAACAAAGAAATAGTATAAGAAAACGATATTCATAACCTTTTTCTTAAACTGGGAAAGTTCTTGATAAAGAAGGCCGTACAATAAGATAAAAATAAGAAGATAGCTTCCTTCCAATGCCCATACCGGAACCATAGAGCTAGAAAATGGCAGTAGTATTAAAAATAATATAATAGATTTTAGAACAGGAACATATACCGGCTGGTTTTTATGAACATTTAGCTCTTGCCGTCCTGTAACTCCCTTCCTCCCCAGTCGAAACACCCAATTAAAATAAAATAAGCTAAGTAAGAGAATCAAAAACCTACGGCCCCAGGAAGGAAAATCGAAAATCGGCGTACCCGAGCCGTCTTTCACCAAATTCTTTTGCATCACTCTCAGCATTCGTTTTGCGAATACCCCGTTGGTGTTAGTGGAATCGTGAACGACAATAGCCTCTTCTTTTAACTGGATGGTAGAGCTGTATAAATAGTCGATATCCAATAGAAGGCGTTGAATCTCGTCTTCTATTTGCGCCACGGTATCTCTTGTCTTCGCTGTATTGTCGAGTGAGTCATTCAATGTTATTGTCAGTCCACCGCCACTATCCGCTGCGGTATCGACAGACACTGCCGCGTCGCCCAATCCGGCATTGATCAGAGACGCTCGAAAGTTGTCGATGTCAGCCTTTTGATCGCGTAAAAAGCTTAAGGCCTCGTTGATAGTCAAAGTATCGGCAATCTCACGCTCCCAGAATTCCCTTCGTTTAAAGCTATCAATCTTTAAACTCTTTTCTTTCAGAAATGCACGCCAATCCTTAGGAATGGGTTTATAATGTACAGTACTATCACCGGTCCGTTGCGCTGTGTCGATGCCTTGTCCGAAACTACTCGATCCGGCCAAGATCAATAGCACAAAACAAGAAAACATCCAAGCGAACTCTGTGTAAAAGCAATATTTAAAGAAAATTTTCATTAACAGAGAATGAGTGCGAAGTAAGATGCGTAACAGACAAAATGTAAATTCCGTTAACTATCCACCGAAAATCTCTTTAGCTTGAGATCGTAGTGCCCTAAACGAACGTTATATAATTACCGTTTTCTACGCGTTACTTCCTTCTTTTTTTGAGTTCGAATCACGATGTATAAACAGATCGCGATAAACAGGATTCCAAAGATTATAGGTAGTATCATAACACATTTTATTAAGGGAACAAGCTTTATAGCAGAATGGTTCAAGAAATTATCTCTTTTTAGTAATAGCAGAAACGAAATTACGCTTTGACATTCATTAACGGCCTTCGAGAAATCTGTGACGCAACACCCTAAACTGATCTAACCTTCTGCAAATCTTATTTCTGGAGATCGAAACGGTTAAGATTCTTTACTGTGGGTCCATTTAACAGATCGCCGTCCGGCGAATAGCGCGCGCCGTGGCAAGGACAGTCCCAACTATATTCTGTATTATTCCATTTTACGGTGCACATGGCATGCGTGCATGTGGGATTTATCGCATGAATTTTACCGTGCAGATCTTTGAAAATACCGATATTTTCGCCATCGTATCGAAGCACCTTGCCCTCTCCTCTGGCTAGTTCAGCGAGCCCATCGATTTTATTTACAGCAAATCTATCGGCAACAAAATGTTTGACAACGTCTAAATTATCACGAAGTGCTGCTCCTATCGAGGACAATGGTCCAAAACGCGCCGGCGAATATAAGTTTGCATATCTGTTTTCCCCGTCCAAAATAAGC
>NZ_JABMCQ010000242.1 GCF_013179575.1 Sphingobacterium shayense
TTTGCAGACACGCACCGTGCGCAGTATTTTTATTGTGACGGCGATAACAGCACGGGATTAGAAAAAGCTATTAAATATGGAAACCGCGTAAAAGAAAACGAAAACTCAGCTCAGGGAAGTCTCTTTGGTGGTTCTGCCGCGACAGAGTTGCCTGAACCGGTACTCGCGCCTTGCGCACAATGGGGTTTAATCGAAAAGCTAAAATACGAGCGTGAAGTTATCGGAATTTATTTAACTAGCCACCCGCTGGATAATTATAAGTTTGAGATAAAACATTTTTGTCAGAATCGGGTGCGAGATTTGCAACTTATTAACAAGGTTAAGGCCAGTGAAGTAGAAGATGATGTTTTACTAGATTTTAACAGAATCAAAAATAAAGAAGTTGTAATTGGAGGCGTCATTGCACTGGCGAACCATCGTATATCAAAGAATGGAAAACCGTTTGGTTCCTTTATTATAGAAGATTATGGCGATTCATTTGAAGTAATGGTTTTCGGTGAAGACTATGTTAAGTTTAAAGGCTACTTGCAGGAAGGATTCTTCGTACAGATTAGAGGCTTGGTTCAAGAACGTTTTAAGCAAGTTGGAAACTGGGGCTTCGAGCTAAAGAATATTCAATTACTTTCAGAACTACGCGATAAAATGGCAAAGAGCTTTACAATTCAAATGCCACTTCACCTACTTGATGAACAGTTAATTAAGACAGTCCACAATTTGATTCATGAAGCTAGGGTAGAGGGCGCCGAATCAAATTGTCAGCTGAAATTCAAAATCTTAGACATGCAGGACGAGCTTGTTATCGAAATGCCGGCAAAATCACTTAGAATTAACCTGACAAACGAGTTTCTCGACGGTATTGAAAATCTCGAAGGACTAAAATATAGATTAAATTGATAGGCTATAGAAATTTTATGAACAGCGAATGACGATTATCCCTCGCTAAATTTTTATCTTTGTATAGTAAGAGATAGAATAATTAAAAAATTTAAAAACGAAAATACTATGGCATTAGAAATTACAGATAGCAATTTTGACGAATTAGTGCTAAAATCAGATAAACCTGTCCTAATCGATTTTTGGGCAGAATGGTGTGGTCCATGTCGTCTAGTAGGCCCGTTAGTGGACGAGATTGCTACGGAGTACGAAGGGAAAGCTGTTGTTGGAAAAGTAAATGTTGATAACAATCCAGATATTTCAGTGAAGTATGGTATCCGTAATATTCCTGCGTTATTATACTTCAAAAATGGGGAGATCGTAGACAAGAATATCGGTGCCGCTCCAAAATCAGTGCTTGTTGAGAAATTAGATAAGCAACTCTAATTCAGAAAGAACAAGAAAATGCCGGTACTATATTGTTAGTCCGGCATTTTTTTATGTTTATTTTAAAATACTATTTTCCCGATCCGATCACTTCCAGCGAGATAAACTGTTGTGGATGATTTATTTGTTGTCAAGCAATGAAATCGTTCGGTAGATATTTGCTTCCAATTGTGCCCTCCATCAGTAGATACATCCGTTCCTGAAGTGCCTGTTGCTATTAAATAATCTTTGTCTATATATTTTACACAAGATTTGAAGCCGGAGATAGGCGTAATCGGCTTTTCCCAATTAAGCCCTCCATCACGCGTGATCACAACAGCATCCGTTGTAACAGTATCGTTTAAATAGTCTCCGCCTACCGCAATAATGGTTTTTCTATCCCAACAGTCAATCGAAAATATTCCGGTACTCGCAGCTCCTTGAATCATAGGAACCGGAAATTTTAATACGGCAAGTCTTTTCCCAGCCTTTCGTATAAAAAAATTTGATGTGATACCACCTGTACCTATATACAGATATTTGCCAATTAGTTTGAGGGAGCTACCGCTGGCTGCAAAAGCCGCTTCTCCATCATCGGCAAATAGGTACATCGAACTAGAAACGTCGTTCCATGTTTTTCCCCTATCATTAGTTTCTAACAGTTGAAAGTTTCCGTCAATTGGATCTCCAAGAACAAAACCATGATCGCCGTCGAAGTCCATACCATCTAAAAAAATAGCGGGACGCACATCCCTATATACTTCAGACCAGGATTGTCCCGCATCTTCGGTACGAAGAATGACAGCGGGACTACCAGCTGATACTATAATAGCCTCATTTTTAGAAAACACTTCGATATCACGAAAATCGAACTCCGAATATCCGGAAGGGGATACCCACTGCCATGTATTACCTGCATCTATACTACGACCGACTGTCCCCAGACTACCTGAAACCCATATTTGATTGTTCCCAAACGAAGAAATACCGCGAAAACTTACGCCTTCTTTTCTAACAAGGACTTCAACTTCCTGCGCATATAATGCATTAAAACAACCGAAAAACAGCAAGCAAAGTAATGCTATTTTATTTGTATTTCTTTTAGTAACCTTATTGTCGTTGTTCATTAAATTAAGGCTTAACTTCAATCGTAACGGTACCTTCCTTACCGGGCGATCCGGAATAAATCTGTCCTTGTGGCACTCCCCGGAGGCCTGATGGCGCTGTTTTAATACGCGAATAAATCTGGTTCAAATCAGTTGTAGGATTTGTGGTCCTGCCTCCAGGCGTAACGTCGACGCGCAAATAATTATCCGCATTTTTATCCTCTGTTTGCGGTACTATTCCTGAAGCTGCATAACGGAAAATGACATTACCTCCGTCTCCATTATCATTTGTTTTAGTCCCGTTAATTGCATCTTGTCCTTTAGCAATAACATATAGCGATCCTAAAGATTGAATAGCAATATCGATATTAAAATTCGAAGCATTATTTTTAGCACCGGAGCCGCTAATAAACGCTTTTTTCCCAATTTGGGCATGTTTGACAACCAGCTTTACGTCCTTTTTCCCAATAAATTGAATCGACGATTTGTCTTTCATGATCAACGTATCGATATAAATAACAGCCGTGGAATCTCTAGAGTTGAAATATTTCTTTTTCTTTTTCCCTAACTCTAACTTGGTAATATGCTCTTCTTGAACTTGACCTAACGAAACTGTCGAAAAGCAAATAAATACCGCGGTCAATAGATGAATGATTCTCATAGTCTATATGTTTTAATATCAATTAGAGCATGTCAAACAAAAAAAGTTTAATCTTCCAGGACTCCAGAATAACCGGCGATCAGTTTAGCGGCTTTTTCCGACGCACCTGGAGTACCTAATTTTTCTGCGAGCAATTCGTAATTCTCCATTACGCTCGCTCGGTGTTCGTCGTTATTTAAAAGCTCATTGAGTTCATCACCAATTGATCTCGTATTGCATTCCTTCTGTATAAGTTCGCGTACCGATAAAAATCCGTTAATTAAATTCACAAGCGAAATGAATTCAACCTTTATCACAAGTCGAGCTATAAAAACTGAAATTTTATTCGCTTTATATACCACGACCTGAGGCACTTTCAAAATCCCCGTCTCTAGAGTTGCCGTCCCACTCGTAACCACCGCCGCCTGCGCATGTTGCAAAAGATCATAGGTTTGGTCGAAAACTACGTGAATAGGAAGATCGCCGATAAAGGTTTTATAAAATTCCTCATTAAAATTGGGAGCGCCAGCGACAACAAATTGATGCGCCGGAAACAGGTAGTATAAATCGACCATCTCTGGTAATAGTTGTTCGATCTCCATTTTACGACTTCCGGGCAACAGCGCTATAATCGGCCGTTCGTTAAGTGCGTTTGCTTTTCTAAAATCTGTATTTGGTTTATGCGCTGCAATAGCATCGAGTAAAGGATTACCTACATAGTCGACTTGATAATCATATTGCTTATAGAAATCTACTTCAAAAGGCAGAATGCACAACATGTGATCTACTACCTTTTTTATTTTGTGCACACGTCCCTGATTCCATGCCCAGATTTTGGGAGAAATATAATAACATACTTTGATACCTTTCTTCTTGGCAAATGAAGCAATTTTCATGTTAAACCCCGGAAAATCAATAAGAATTAGCGTATCGGGTTTATAGAGCTCAATATCCGCTTTAACTTTCCTGAGGTTTTTTCGAATTGCCGATAGGTTTTTAATAACCTCGATGAAGCCCATGAACGCCATTTCGGAGGTATGGATGAGTGGTTCCATGCTGGCAGCGTTACGCATTTGATTTCCTCCAACAATACGACATTCAAATGCCGGATCATAGCGTTTCAATGCGTTGATAAGATTTGCTCCATGTAAATCACCAGATGTTTCTCCCGCGATTAGATAATACTTCATCGTATGTTATTTTCGTTTTATATACCGAGTTCAATTTGAAATATACCACCCCACTTATTACCTTGATGACTGTTGCCGAAATCCCCGTTACTTACAGTATAATTTGCATTCAACTGTAGTTTCAGGCGATGCGCTTTAATATACTTTGTAAGACCAAGTT
>NZ_JABMCQ010000243.1 GCF_013179575.1 Sphingobacterium shayense
GTTATGTATTCAGTATTATATACCGTCTTACCTTGGGTATAAAGGTAATATTGAAGAAGATAAGCAGTTTTTGGTGAACAATTTGTATAAATTAAATGATGAACAAACCAAGGACCTCTTGTATAATTATTTAAAGGGAGCCAAGATGTACACACAGCAAGAGCTAGCTTTATTGGGTCGTTAACAATTAATTTGGAGTTATAACGTTTAAATTAAAAATATACTAGGAAATAGCGATAGGCAGGCGCTTTCCTCACAAAAATTGCGTAGCAACTTATGTGTTTCCTGCATCAACTGTATATGATTAAAACTTGTGTATCCATTTGCTTATTCTTAGCTACGTTTTCAATAACTAGCGCTCAAACCAAAATTGACGTCACGCCCGCCAGCGAATTAGATGTTACCGATAAATTAAATGTAGAATATATTGATAGTGATGCTAATTTTCTCGAAATAACTGGTGAGCTGCACGATAAGGTAGATGTTGTCCAGAGCGAAGGTAAGATTAGGATCAAAATGACTTCAGGCTATCCACTCAAAGGAGGAGAAATTAATGTTAAACTCCATACGCAAGGCATAAATAAATTTATTGTGCAAAAAGGGGCAGTTGTTTATACGGAAGAAGAAATTGTCGTTGATTCTCTATTTGTAGTTGCAAATGAAGGGGGGAAGTTAGACGTTGCTGTGCGTGCACAGCATGTTGATGTGAGCACAACAACTGGTTCTGCTGTCGAACTGCGAGGAGAAACGAAATCGCAAAACATTATCTCGACATTTGGAGGGGGATATAAAGGGGAATCGCTTAAAAGTGAAACAGCTTACGTTAGAACCAACGGTGGTGGTGTTTGCGAGGCGTACGCTACAGTCTCTGCCGATGTGCAGACTAGAGCTGGAGGGGTAATTAATGTGTTTGGAAACCCGTCGGAGCGGAAACAAAAACGTATTGCAGGAGGGAAAATTACATTTAACGATTAAAAATTATTAATGTAATTACTTCTCGATTAAGTGAGAAAAATAATCTATTGATTCCCGATGTCGAATTATCTGATTTATCCAACGAAAAATCCTTAATAATTCCGTGATGAATATGTAACTTTGCGCCATGTCCGAAAAAATTATCATTCTTGATTTTGGCTCGCAATATACACAGTTGATTGCACGTCGTGTTCGTGAGCTTAATGTTTACTGCGAAATTCACCCTTATAATAATCTTCCTGAATTTGACGAAGGGGTAAAAGGTGTTATCCTATCAGGTAGCCCATACTCTGTACGTCAAGGGGACGCACCTCAAATAGACTTTAGTTCTATTCAAAGTCGTTTTCCTTTGCTAGGAGTATGTTATGGAGCACAATATTTAGCACAGAAGTCTGGTGGAGAGGTTTTACCGTCAGAAATTCGAGAATATGGACGGGCAAATCTTCAATTCGTTAATCAGGAGAGTCCTCTATTGAAAGGTGTTCCAGCTCAATCTCAAGTGTGGATGTCGCATGGAGATACAATCAAAGACGTTCCAGCAAATTTTACGATAATTGCAAGTACGGATAAAGTGCGTGTAGCAGCGTACCACATCGAAGGTACTGACACATATGGGATACAATTTCACCCAGAAGTAACCCATAGTACCGACGGCCAGATCCTGATTAAAAATTTCGTGGTAGACATTTGTAAATGTTCACAAGATTGGACTGCAGATGCGTTTGTAGATATTTCGATCGACGAATTAAAGCAACAGTTGGGCGATGATCATGTTATCATGGCGCTTTCGGGAGGAGTTGATTCAACTGTGGCCGCTGTATTATTGCACCATGCAATAGGGCAAAAGCTGCACTGTATATTCGTTGATCATGGCCTCCTTCGCAAAGATGAATACGACCAAGTATTAGATTCTTATAAAGAGATGGGGCTTAATATTAAGGGTATCAATGCGAAAGAATTGTTTTTTGGCCGGTTGGCCGGTATTTCAGAACCTGAGCAAAAAAGAAAGATTATTGGTAACTCGTTTATCGACGTTTTTGATCAGGCTGCTAAAGACATTCAACATGAGCTTCCCGAAGGAATTGAAGCAAAATGGTTAGGTCAGGGTACAATTTATCCGGACATTATTGAATCGATTTCCGTTAAGGGACCATCCGCTACTATAAAATCTCATCATAATGTGGGAGGACTTCCCGATTTCATGAAATTGAAAGTAGTCGAGCCTTTAAAGACATTATTTAAAGACGAAGTACGTCGGGTCGGTAAGTCATTAGATGTCGATCCTGCGATATTGGGACGTCATCCGTTTCCTGGTCCAGGATTGGCTATTCGTATACTTGGTGATATTACAGAAGAAAAGGTACGAATTTTGCAAGAAGCAGACAGTATCTATATCCGCAATTTGAAAGAAAGCGGATGGTATGATAAGGTATGGCAAGCTGGGACAATATTTTTACCAGTTCAATCCGTTGGTGTGATGGGAGATGAAAGGACATACGAACACGTTGTCGCTTTACGTGCTGTTGGTTCTTTGGACGGAATGACCGCCGATTGGATACATTTACCTTATGATTTGTTAGCAAAAATTTCAAATGAAATCATAAACCATGTTAAAGGAATCAATAGAGTTGTCTATGATATCAGTTCAAAACCGCCTGCAACAATTGAGTGGGAATAAAATATTAGTCGCATGTGCTTGTGCATTGACTTTAGGGGCCTGTTCCCCTAAAGTAGGTGTCTTGCGATCACCTGATCAACGTGGAAAAGCGGGTACAACCGTTACACCGGAAAACAAGGCCGATTCATCGAAAACGGATGAGAAGCCCAAGGATGATCACGTTAAATTGGATATTCAAAATAAAATTGCGTTAATTTTGCCGTTTCAGCTCGATAAGGTGAATCCGGCAGCTTTGTCAAAAGCAGATATTCAACGCTCAGCTGTCGCATTGGATTTTTACCAAGGTTTTCAATTAGCGTTAGATGAGCTTGCAGAACAAGGGACAGTTTTCGGATTAAGCGTTGTTGATTCTAAAGATGATCCAGCGTCAAATGTTGCAATTGCAAGGTCTAAAAATATTTCTGATGCCTCCCTCATTGTCGGGCCAGTTTACCCGAAGGAAATACAAGCATTTGGGGGGAATTTAGAGAATAAGAATACGCTGCAAATAAATCCACTTGCGGCGACTAAAGCAAGTACGTTTAATTTAGGAAATCTTGTATCGCTAACACCGTCAATCGATGTGCACACGAAGGCCACGGCCGAACGGGTCGCAAAAGAATTTCGCTCGGGTGACGTCGTTATCGTCTATAATTCGTCGGATAATAACAGTAGACAGTTTCTTGCTGGATTTGTTGGAGAACTGAAAGGTATTAACCCGACAATATCTCTTGTTTCAGTCTCGTCTATTAGTCAGTTAAACGAACAGTTGAGTACAACAGGAGCAAATCTAATCGTAGCTGGCACTACAGATAAGTTCCAGTTAAGGACATTTTTAGATAATTTAGAGAAGAAAACTTTAGAAAATTTCTATACATTTAAGCTTTTCGGTCATCCGCTTTGGGATCGCATCGATTTTAGCATGTATGCAAGTTTTTCAAGCTTTAAACCCACGATCACGTCGGCGGATCATTTGATGCCTTGGAATTCCGAGGTCAAGAAACTCAAAGATAAATATTATTCGATTTATGGTGTGAACCCGTCAGATCATTCCTATAAAGGCTACGATGCTGCAAAATATTTTGGTAAACTTTTGAACAAATATGGTGCTGAATATGCTTCTAAAGTAGTCCAGGAAGAATATAAAGGTGTTTTCAGCTCTTATAAATTTGAATTCAGCGAAGATGGCGGATTCGTGAATCAGTCAGTGTCATATAGGACCTATAAGGGTTCTGGATTTGAATTAAATTAAATGGCCGATATTAATCCAAGAAGAGTCGAGCAACAGATTCGTAATTTCCAAAAAGCCATAACGGCTTATAACTACAATGAACCGTTCGCTCGATTTATAAGCCAATTTTTTAAAAACAATAGACAAATGGGCTCGTCTGACCGGCGGATGACCTCTCGACTTTGTTATAATTACTTTCGGCTAGGAAAAGGCTTTCGAAAACTCGAGCCGCTTGAAAGATTGACAGTTGCAGAGTTTTTATGTGAGCAATATAGCGATCTGGTTGCGTTGTACCAGCCGACTTGGACTGTTTCTCAAACTCTGTCTATTGTTGAAAAGGTATCGTTCTTAGCCACGATATATGGCTCAAAATTAATAGACGAGGTTATTCCATTTTCCAATGAACTTTCTACCGGGATAGATAGGGATACTTTCCTTATTAGTCATTTTGTACAGCCCGATCTTTTTATTCGAGTGAAAAG
>NZ_JABMCQ010000244.1 GCF_013179575.1 Sphingobacterium shayense
GAATTAACAGTTCCCTTCGATCTAACGGAGCTAGGATGACATAAAAAAACGGCTTACTACGAAAAGTGGTAAGCCGTTTTTTCTATTAAGTTGTTATCTTGAGTATCTAAATTGCTGTTTGTCCATCATAGACATTTGTTCTTTCATCATTTTTATTTGATCAGCCAGCAATTTGTTCTTGTCTGCCTTTTTGGCTTCTGCAAGTAGTTTTTCCGCCTCACGTTTGTTTCTCTTAGCCATTGCTACACCTGCCAAACTGAGCTTGGCCATTGCTACGTTGTGATCCATATGTAGTCCCAATGCTAAGGCTTTCTTAAAGAATTTTTCAGATTGTAGTGGCGCACGCTGTGACTCTAAAATGCCCAAAAGCATATGGTAGTATCCATGTTGCGCACTGATCAGTTGTTTTTCGTAATTCTTTATATTTTTCAACCATTGTTCAGCCTTTGGCATATTTTCTTTTCGCAAAAACCACTGTGCGATGAGCATATTTTCGTTAAAGAATACAGTTACCCATGCAATGATTGTAATAACGATCCCTAAGATACCCCATCCCCATTGTGCGAACCAAAATAACGCAACAGTCCCCAACAACAAGAGGCTACTTATAATAATGCGTACTATATTAGACATATGTAAAAATTTCTACGTGTATAAATGAATACAAATATCCGGTTATTTTAGAGGTTATACAACTTGTTTGGGTGATAAATATGTAAAATTGTATTTTTGTGAGATGGAAGGACAATACCATTCCAGTTGGAATCCTATTTTTGAACCACTCTTCGAGGAGGAATATATGAAACGTTTGTCGATATTTTTGGAGAATGAACGTAATCTAGGCATCGTATTTCCACCTAAAAAATTAGTTTTTAATGCTTTTCTAAAAACCTCATTTTCTGAAGTAAAAGTGGTTATTCTTGGTCAGGATCCTTATCATGACCATGGTCAAGCTCATGGGTTGGCTTTTTCTGTCCCTCAGGGGTGTAAGTTTCCGCCTTCGTTGAAAAATATTTTTAAAGAGCTGACCGCGGATATCCCTGATTTTCATTATCCCCTATCCGGAGATCTTTCTAAATGGGCCGAGCAAGGAGTTTTATTATTAAACGCAACTTTAACTGTTCGCGCACATCAAGCAGGGTCACATCAAAATCAAGGATGGGAAAGTTTTACAGATGCCATCATTCAAGCGATCTCCGATCGATTAGAAAACGTCGTTTTCGTTTTATGGGGAAACCATGCTCAAAAAAAGCAAAGCATTATAGATGAGCAAAAGCACCTTGTACTAAAATCTGCTCATCCGTCTCCATTGTCTTGTTATCGAGGTTTTTTTGGATGCAGTCATTTTTCCACGATTAATAAGTATTTTGCCTCTGTTGGTAAAAAGGCCATCGATTGGACACTTTAGGCGTATAATTCTTTTAAATCTTTATATTGATAATCCTCGTTCGGTAATTTTTGGATATGGTTAATCCGTATTTTTCGTCCATCTTGATTTACATGGGTATGTAATAAGTGGCTGTCATAGATTACTTCGAATGGTTTTGCGAAGTCAATCGGTTCGATAGATTCTCCTAATGTTACGTATTCTAGTTTTCCTTTGCTCGTGAAGCGTTTTACGAGAATTCTATCCTCGGGGGCTTGTTGAACGGTGAACCAAGCTCCATCGCCGACGCCGCCTAAATAAAACGCTTCCTTTGGGATGGTGATGGGCTTTGCAGAATAATTCATCTGTCCGATGACGATGTCATCGGGTAGCAAGTTGGCTTTGTGTCGGATAACATTGTCGCCAAGTTGCCGCCATAAAAATCCAAAGGATTTCCAGCGGTTCATCCGGAAATGTTTCAGACCTTGTTCTGGGGAGAATGAATAGATCATTCGATCCTTAACTGCATTTACCACATTGCTAATCGGACTAGCTTTAATGGTTTCTGGAAAATTGATACTGTGTCGCCAAGTGTATTTTTTTGACGAGCGGATAAGCATGCGTGTAATGAAGCGAGAACAATTATTGTTGTTTCTTGCTACCGCTCCATAGGGAAACGTTCCTTGATAAACGCAATCGTCTCCGTATGCTTTGGCCTTTTCGAAATTGATATCATGCACAATCGAGAAATACAAAATTCCTTCGCCATACATTGCTTGTTTTAGTTCTTCAAAATGCTCAATGATATTGGTCAGATTTACGATCCTATCGTTTTCTATTTTCGCTTTTATAATTATCTCTAATCTCGGATCGGAATATTTGGAGCGTGCACGACCATAGCCCCGCGGCGCAATATAACGACCAAAATCGTAGAAATGCATTTCGCCAGTTTGGCGTTTAATAATCACGATTCCTGTATGACCAACTTTGAAGTTCAGATTTTTCACTAAACCTATTTTCTTAAAAAACATCATCCATTTTTCATCACCGCGTATAGTGGCATCTGGCCAGGTTAAGATGATCGCTAAATCATTGAAATGTTCTTGATCTGTGCGCATTCAGTTTGTTTCTAGTATTCCAAAGGTACGATTGGCTCTTTTTTACTCGTAGACATGATCATCATTGTTTGGAATGTTTTTACGAAAGGAATTTTTGAAATTTTTTCCATTATGACTGCTTCATAAGCCTTTATATCTTTAACGTAGACTTTTAAGATGAAATCACAATTCCCAGTGACATGATGACATTCGGTTACCTCTGGAATCGTTTTTACGGCTTCGACAAATTCCGGGATAGCGTTGTGTGTATGAAAGTCTAAGGAGATTTGTATAAATGATTTAATGCCGAGTCCGAGCATTTCCTCATCTACAAAGGCATGATAGCTCTTTATAAAGCCGGAATTTTCTAGTTTACGAACCCTTTCTAGAGTAGGAGCAGGCGATAGCCCAATATTAGAAGCTAATTGCAGGTTAGTAATTCTGCCATTCTCCTGTAAAAGTTTTAGGATTTTTAAATCTGTTCTATCTGGTTGGTATGGCATTATCGTAATTAGCGTTTGTTAATATTATATTTCAAGGATCGTAAATCTACGGAATATTATTTGGTAAAAAAAGCATTGTTCCAATTTATGTCATATAGTTATAAACTATATATATATCGTTTTGTTATTGCTGTTATCTATTCATAATCATTCTAATGTCATAATACTTGCAGGTGAATTGCTCTAAATTGCGTCGGAGTGACTTTTGTTATTTTTTTTGTCAAAAAGTAGGTTTTCAATGCATTCAAGATGGGGGTAATTGTATATTTAATCGTATCTTTGTTGTCCGAATTAAGGTAGGAATCGCCGATTAATATAAGGGGAAGAGAAATGAGTACCAAAGACGATGAATTACTAAAAGAGCTAGAGCTCGAAGAATATAAATACGGTTTCACAACCGATATTGAAATGGAAATCGCCCCTAAGGGGTTGAACGAAGATGCTGTTCGCTTAATTTCCGCGAAGAAAAATGAACCTGACTGGCTTCTCGAGTGGCGCCTGAAAGCATTTCGTCATTTTCTATCGATGAAAATGCCCGAGTGGCAAAATTTTAAAAACCCAGAAGTGGATTTTCAGGAACTCTCGTATTATGCTGCTCCGAAAGCGAAAAAGCAACTGGATAGTATGGACGAGGTTGATCCTGAATTGATCGCGACGTTCGAAAAGCTAGGGATTCCACTTGATGAACAAAAGATATTAGCTGGTGTTGTTGCGGTAGATGCTGTGTTTGATTCGGTGTCTGTGAAGACTACTTTTCGTGAAAAGTTAAAAGAGCAGGGTGTGATCTTTTGCTCTTTCGGGGAAGCCGTTCAAGAATATCCTGATCTTATCAAGAAGCATCTTGGTACAGTAGTTCCGCAGACAGATAATATTTATGCAGCACTAAATTCAGCAGTATTCTCCGACGGGTCGTTTGTATATATACCTAAGGGGGTTCGTTGTCCGATGGAGCTATCTACCTATTTCCGGATTAACGCCCAAAATACTGGCCAATTTGAGCGTACTCTAATTGTTGCTGATGAAGGATCCTACGTTTCTTATCTTGAAGGGTGCACGGCTCCAATGCGTGATGAAAATCAATTACACGCTGCGGTTGTTGAGCTTATAGCCGAAAAGGATGCTGAAATTAAGTACTCAACAGTGCAAAACTGGTATCCTGGAGATAAAGATGGAAAAGGGGGGATTTATAACTTTGTAACCAAACGGGGGATTTGTAAGGGAGATAACTCTAAAATTTCTTGGACGCAGGTGGAGACTGGTTCTGCTATCACATGGAAATACCCAGGAGTTATTTTAAAAGGGGATAATTCTGTAGGAGAATTTTACTCTGTTGCAATGACACGAAACATGCAAGTTGCA
>NZ_JABMCQ010000245.1 GCF_013179575.1 Sphingobacterium shayense
ACTTTTCTATTTAACATAATATAAATTATAAGACAAATAACAATCGTTACTTATTGCTCTAATTACCCGGTATTTCAACATTATATTGTTATTTGTAGTTATAGATGTTCTGAAGATTATTGTTGGTTACCTTCAACACGTTTAATTGTGTGTAATTAATTACAACATTTATGACTCTCGATCGTTTAGTGATAAACAACAATCAACTATTATGGCTACAATCGAACAACGGATTGAACAACTTGATAAGCAGTTCGGATTTAAGAAAAACCCGGAAGATTTCAATTTTGAACTTAATCCTGAAAGAATTGCGTATAAAAATGAAGCACTAAGAACTGCTAATCGTGACCTGTATTCAGCATACTTAGCGGATCGCTATCCTAATGAATTAGCGCACGAAATGACTAGTTTTGATGAACTGTCTAGTAAGCTAAAGCACATTACTAAAGACGACGCTAAGCAGTTGTTTTTGGATAAGAAAATTAATTTGTTGAAAAGCGATTTTAGTTACCGCGATCAAGATGCTATATTTCAAATGAAATCCGTTAATGACGAAGACTTGAATTGGCATTTAGAAGGTCATGAAACAGATTTATTAAATGTAAGCTCAACACCGCAGGAAGCACTGGAAGGAAAATCCAATATCTGGTTGATCCAATCTTAATCATATTAGACATTCGTAACTAACCAGATGTTTTTGAACTCAACGTTAGTTACGAATGTGCTATTCTATTGGTTATCAATTCGTTCTAAATGTATCCTATCGAGTTCAAATACGCTCTTCTCTCCTCCTTCTTCTCGCACATGTAACGTAATGGAGTTCGTTTGATTTGTGATGTTTATCAAACCTATTTGCTCTTTTTCTACTTTACTCTCGACTGCTGCGCGTGTAGATTTCCAGTCCGAAATTTTCTTTTGACGTTGCCATATTGCAAATTCTCCCCCTTTTTCCTTCATCTGGTACGATACGGATAATTTATATGTGCCTTCAGGAATGTCATTTAACGCGACTTGAACTGTATGATGCCCGTCGGAGAATATTTGTAGGCCGCGATCTTGTTTTACCTCTGCTCCCCCTCCTAGTGTTATTTCCATGAGTTGAGGGAAATATTCGTGAATTGTTGGTACGTATACTTCACGGAGCTCGTCCGTCGGCGCTACCTTGTTTTCTAGTGGTTGTGCGCCATAAAACATGGCGACTGAGGTATAGTCGACGGGAAACTCATTCCCTTCGGGTCCGTGCTCTATTACATGATTAATCTGTTCTTCAAATGGCATTTTATCACTCATAAACAATCGATAGCCTCCTGTTCTGGCCATTGGTAAACTATAAGCTAGCGATCCGTGAATAGGAAGACTTATTCCCCGGTCCCAACGATCGAGCAAAGCATACCAACCTCCGTTATAGTAGTCTTCAGAACCGGTACCATGCAGTCGTTGTTCTCCGTCTACGATAGTCTTATCGTCGCCCTCGAAGAAAAGTGTCATGCCAGCGCGAAGCCCTTGTGCCCAATGTATCGTTCCGACATAATGGCCTTTCCCGTTCAACTTTAAAAACTCATAGTATTTTCCTTTATCCGGAACTTCCCTGTGCCATACTGCGTAAAATTTGCCTTCTAATTCGGGTACACGTGCTATTGCGGAATGATAAATTTTTACTTTCACAGAAATAGGTGATTGTGTTGTTTTTGAGCGTTTTTTGTAAATCAATTTGATTTCAGCTGAATTGTCAAAAGGCATGGGTAGATAACTATAGTTTAATTCTTCTCTTGTGCCTAATAACAAACTACGCATTGCTTTTTTACCATAAGCATAACCAAAAAAATCCGCCAGAGGGGCATAAATAGCCTCGGTGCCTTCCTCGTCCCATCTTGCAGAAAGTAGAATATCTTTTTGTAATCCTTCGAATGCAGTTCCGCCGTCGATTTCTATTCCAACGACTCTTCCTCCTTGTTGAATGTCAAAAATAGTTTCTTCATTCCCTGGTTCAAGGATGATTTGCTTTTCTGTGAGTCGGATCTCTGAGGATCTTCCCTTAGTGAAACGGTCAATTGTCGGTGCAGGCTTTTCGTATATACTGGAAACTTCTTGAATTTTCTCTTTTTCATTTTCTGAAAAATTCCCTGTCCAAGACGTCACGTCAGTTTTTGGTAATTGTCGATATTGAATCTGATGGAATAGCATTTTCTTACCTTCGAAAACTATCTTAAGTGACTTTTCGTATGGAATAGGCATATATGTATAGAAACCTCCGATTTCGTTCCCCGAAATCCCTTTAAGAAAAGGAAAGACAGTTCCCGAAAATAAGTCGGAAAAACGAATCCTTAGTCTAGCCCGTTTTTCGCCGTCGAAATAGAAAGCTAACGTATCATCATTTGGTGTCGGGGTCCATATTCTGTTTACGACGCCGGGGCCCTTTAAATCAGCAATTACAAGATGCTCGCCTTCTTTTCGGACAAACGAATGTGTTCCTTCAAACCCATCGTCGTTTTTGCCGGTACGGTCGTAGCTTGATACTTGTTCAATTATCTGGTTTGTTCGGTATTCAGGCAGCAAGTCTGCCCGAATAAGATTATCTAATTCCTGTTGTAGTAGGTATTTATCTTTTTGTCCAAACGCCTGAAGGCTCCCTATTGACAACAAAAGAGTCATAAAGACGGAAACAATAGCAAGGTTTTTCATATAGTGTGGTTTTTTGTAGTTATTTATGCTAGGACAGTTAACTTAATCGATTAAGCAGTTCAAGATACGTAATTCTAGAGAAATACGATTGCAATATTTCGGGCTAATATCTTATTTTGAGATACAGTCGTTGGTGCCGTATTCAAATTAGTCATAATATTGAGCGTAAATGGGAAAGCCTATTCCTGATGAAGAAACATTGAGTCGTTATAAGAAAAAGTAGTAACAAATTTGAGGTGACTGCCGTAAAAGTCAGTTAAATTTAATACATTCGCAATAATAATCTATGTTGTTAAAAACTTTATCATAAAATGTCGATCAACTTTAAAAGTTTCATTAAATACGTTGAAGAGCGTAATCCTAATGAACCGGAATTTCTACAAGCGGTAGCAGAAGTAACAGAGGATTTAATACCCTATATTAACGAAAAACATCCTACTTGGGCAGATTTGAAAATACTTGAACGTATAGTAGAACCTGAGCGCGTGGTTTCTTTCCGAGTAACATGGTTGAACGATAAAAATGAAGTTCAGGTAAATCGGGGATACCGAGTACAAATGAATAGTGCTATTGGACCATATAAAGGTGGTTTGCGCTTCTCTCCTACGGTAAATTTAAGTATTCTGAAATTTTTGGCTTTTGAGCAAGTATTTAAGAATAGTTTGACTGGTATTCCAATTGGCGGAGGAAAAGGTGGGTCCGATTTCGATCCCAAAGGAAAGTCAGATATGGAGATTATGCGTTTTTGCCAAAGTTTTATGACAGAATTGTATAGGCACATTGGCGCAGATACGGACGTTCCTGCTGGGGATATCGGTGTTGGTGGACGTGAAGTTGGTTATATGTTTGGACAATATAAGCGTATCCAAAACAATTTTACCGGTGTATTAACTGGAAAAGGTATAAATTGGGGTGGTTCACATATTCGTCCAGAAGCGACGGGCTATGGATTACTATACTTCGTAGAATGTATCTATGATAATTTAGATGAAGAGATAGCCGGTAAAACCATTACTATATCGGGGGCTGGAAATGTAGCGTATTACGCAGCCGAAAAAGCAATCCACATGGGTGCTCGAGTAATTACTCTTTCGAATAGCTCAGGAACGCTACATGATCCTGAAGGACTGTCACTTGAGAAGCTTGCCTACGTTTCGACTTTAGGTAGGGATTTAGAAAAATACACTAAGAAATATAAAACAGCATCATTTCACGCAGATAAGCGCCCTTGGCAGTTTAAATGCGATATTGCTTTGCCTTGTGCGACACAAAATGAGTTAAATGAAGACGATGCAAAACTGTTAATTAAAGGTGGATGTAAGTGTGTTGGTGAAGGCGCGAATATGCCGTCGACTGCTGAGGCTATTAAAGCATTCCATAAAGCAAAAATTCATTTCGCCCCTGGTAAGGCTGCAAATGCCGGAGGGGTCGCTGTATCCGGTCTAGAAATGTCCCAAAATAGTCTAAGACAACAATGGTCTAGTGGAAAAGTTGATGATCGCCTTAAAGGTATTATGCTAAACATTCATAAGACCTGTGTTAAATATGGCAAGGAGGATGATGGATATATAAATTATCTAAAAG
>NZ_JABMCQ010000246.1 GCF_013179575.1 Sphingobacterium shayense
TGCTTTATTTTTATGCACAGGTAAGTATTTTTAAACTGCTAAAGTATATTAAAGAGGAATTGCTCATCGTTCTTGGAACCTCCTCTTCTGAGTCTGCTCTGCCCGGACTGATGCAGAAACTTGAACATGCCGGTTGTTCCAAATCAATTGTTGGTTTGGTCATCCCCACTGGCTATTCGTTCAATTTAGATGGTACATGTATTTACTTGACCATGGCTGCCGTGTTTATTTCTCAAGCACTTAATATGCATTTGAATATCGAGCAGGAGATCACGCTCCTACTGGTTCTCTTGCTAACTTCCAAAGGCGCAGCGGGCGTAACCGGAAGCGGCTTTGTAACCCTTGCGGCAACTTTGCCGGTTGTCGGGCACGTTCCGGTTGAAGCTGTAGGGTTGATTTTAGGAATCGATAGATTTATGAGTGAGGCGCGTGCTATTACCAATATTATTGGTAACGCAGCAGCAACAATTGTGGTCGCAAAATATGAAAACGGATTGGATAGCGATCTGCTTCATCAAAAAATAGGGTCCAATGATTAGCGAAAATAACATTGGATTGGGTATCTTTTGACAAATAGGATTGTTGCGATATATCCCATGTCTTTCTCAGACTAGAGTAAAAATTTTTCATCCTTTTCAAGCCCTAAAAGCATTTTGTCAATACCTTTTACCATAAGCTTTGCTTTCATTTCGTCTTCTAGGATATTAAAGTCTTTTTTCAACACTGTTTTTCTAAATTGCCCATTTTCTAGCAGGAGAATTTCGTCACAAGATTCTTTTAAAGTCGAAAAAATATGAGAAGAAATTAATACCGTTTTACCCAAAGTCTTGAGCCTTTCAATTACGGCTGTAAGAAGCATGCTACTCTGTAAATCGATACCGTTATAGGGTTCATCTAAAATATAATAGTCGTTTTTCTGCAGGAAAACGGCCGTTAATGCTAGCTTTTTTTTCATACCTGTGGAATAGCTTGAGACATATTCTTTCAAAGGTAGGTTAAACAGGTTTTGCTCCTGAAGATTCTCAATATTTATTTTTCGTGCGTCTGCCAGCAAGTAAATGTGTTCTTCACCAGTGATTTTTGACATAAAATAGGGCTCTGAGGTGATATACCCTAGATAATTCTTTAATGGGTTTTTATGCGCATCGACAGTCCCTTTATAATGTTCTAATCCAGCAATACACCGAAATAGGGTAGTTTTACCCGCCCCGTTGTCCCCCACAATACCATACACCTTCCCCGCAGTAAAGTTGGCGTCGAGCGAATCCAGTACACTCTTGGTTCCAAATGATTTCGAAAGGTTAATTAAACGTATCATGGCAATTTATTTAAGTTACTGACTGCTTTATAAAAATAATATGGAATAAGAGCTAAAACGAGTGGGTAAAATGCTAAACATAACGCAAGAATCGAGCCCTCCGTTATATTTATCTTCCTTGGGAATACAGCATATTTTACACAAATAACAAACGGGATCAAAAATAACCCCAAAAACCAAACAATTAAAACTTTATAATATGACTCCGGAAAAAAAGCTACAATTCCACCCATCAACGGGAGAATAAGCAGGGATAATTGTACCAGGCCGCGCCGTATCTTATACATTAAAAATTGTGAGGCAGTTCGTGAACGGTTCCACAAAACCATAGAAGGTTCTGGTTGATCATAATAAAACATACAGCAAAAACAGATACAAAATAGTCCAAACAGAGCAAGGTTCTGATTTCCAAATATTGCGCCTAACATTGCTATGTTATAAAGTATTAAGAGTAATAACCATGTTCTGCGGAACCCTATAATAAACTCAAAAGGCTTCTTTGTGAACGGCGTAGGAATTCTTCTGGTCCAAACGGAGGCAGTCGTCGTAAAAAGAAAACCTACGCAAAGAATGATACTGACTGCTGCCAATACAAAATGGCCGGAGATTAACAGGACGATTATCGATCCTGAGCTGATTATGCTATTTTCAATGAGCCTGATGTTGTAATAATCGCGTTTAGTGAACGTTGTTTTTAAGAAATCGATGCGTCTAAAATCGGAAAGCGTAAACAAGACTTGAAGATTAATTAATGAAACCGAATAAGCCCCCCATGTTGGATAGGCCTTGACAAAGTGGTATAACAATACATGCAGACCTAATATTACCGGATAGAATAATAACGCAGAAAACCCTGCTTCCACGAAGCGTCGTTTGAGTAATCGCAGCTGTAACTTTATGTAATTTAGAACCATAAAACAAACGAAAAATTCACTTGGTTAAATAAACCGCGAACAGGCTATCAAAAATAGGTTTTAAAATCATTTATTTTATGAGCGCGTGCCTGAAGTATTGTTTTTTTGTATCATCCTTTGATCTATAAATAGAGTAAATTCGGTTTAAAACATCAAGTTAAATAATGTTAATACTAGGTTTAGGGTATATTTTGATCTTATTTAACAAATATTAACTCGATAGTAAAAGAATTAAGTATATTTTAGTTCAGGAAACATATTGACCAGAATTGCATGTCAAGACTTTTTAAACACAGTTGTTCCAGCCTCACGTTGTTATTCTTGTTCATGTTTATTAAAAAGGACGTGTACCCTCAACTGTACCCGCCCTACAGGGGTACTATCGTCTCTGCTGATGATGCAACCAGTGTAAGTGGTGTGACAATATCGAATCTTACTCGAAAACAAAAGACAAATTCTGATCGTAAGGGAAACTTTAGCATTCTGTTCGGACCGAATGACAGTATCGAATTTAGACTTTCGGGCTGGAAAACGAAAATGGTCTTATTTAGTGCCCTTGGAGATTCTATATTTTTAACAAAAAGAAGTATCGAACTCCAAGAGGTTGTCGTCGTCCATGATCGAGGAAGTAGCAGGTTAGAAAATCTAAAAGGTATTAACCGCGCACGTAATAAAAGGAAAGGAATATACTACCAAGGCCGCCCACCTATTACACTTCTCTCCCCTTTTGGAGGAAAACCGTTAACATTTTTCTATGGAACTACTCTCCAAAAATGGAAGAAACGCCCGCGAAATGTCACGACTAATTGCCTTTGAAATAGAGCGTGAAAAAGTTAATAACTTCTTTAATGCCAAACTAATACAATCTGTCACTTCAATAAGGGATGATGATTTGATTGAGTTTATGGAAAAATATCACCCCACCGCGGAACAAGTGCAGCCATGGACAATGTACGACGCACAGGTGTATATAAAAAAATGCTACCAAACTTTTCTAAATTCTCGGCAGCAATGACGCTGAACGCTACTGCACGCCGATTATCGCACTTTCTTAAAAGCGCACGGACTCTTACCTTCATTGCCGGAACAATGCTTCACGAAGTACGCTAGCAGCCTGCCGAATAGAGACCTGAATCGCTTGAATGTGAGACAAAGGGTTAAGCATACCGTAATCGTGGATAAAACCTTTGTATTCACTGATGACCGTCGGTACCCCTGCCTCATCTAGTTTACGGCCATAAGCAACTCCTTCGTCGTGAAGTATGTCATTTTCTGCAACCTGAATAAGAGCCGGTGGCAACCCTTCAAGTTCATCTAGTCTTGCTTGTAGTGGCGAGGCATATTTATTCTTCCGTGCATCAAGCTCTGGTAGATAATTGTCCCACATCCACTTCATCATTGGTGTTGTAAGAAATCGACCTTGCGCAAACTCCGTATACGAAGCTTTGGTAAAGTCTGCATCAGTAACGGGCCACAAAAGTATTTGCTGCACTAACTTCGGCCCCTTTTTATCTTTTGCCATCAATGCGACAACGGCCGCCATATTTCCTCCAACACTATTTCCGACTACCGCCAACCTTTCACCGTCCACTCCGATCTCTCTACCATGCAGTTGCACCCATTTGGTCGCAGTATATGCCTGATTGATTGCTGTCGGAAAACGGGCTTCTGGTGAGGGTGTGTAATCCGGAAAAACAGCTACCGCGCCGCTGAGTACGACTAGGTCTCGAACTAAGCGCTTATGCGTCGGATAATCCCCTAAAACCCATCCGCCACCATGGAAAAACATAAAAACCGGCAGTCCAGGATCCGCAACAAGAGGTTTGATAATATGTAGTTTTACATCTATACCCTCCAGAGAGATAGAATGTTCGGACTCTTGAATATCGGAATAATCAAATTGTACCGATTCCTGCGCATCGATTAAGACTTGACGTGCCTTCGCCGGTGGCAACGTTTCTAAGGGCTCACCTCCGCCACTATTTAAATCTG
>NZ_JABMCQ010000247.1 GCF_013179575.1 Sphingobacterium shayense
AGTGCCTGTTTTTACACGCCATTGTCCTCCCTGTTGATAACGAACACCCGCCTGATACGTAATCGTCGTACCGAGAAAATCCGCACCCGAATATATAACAGTCCCGTATAGTCGTGGATCCTTGTTTGCAAATATATCTTCTGGCTTGTCGTAGTAGATAAAATCACCTGATTCATTCTTTAGCTTTAGACTTCCGTCACGATCGTTTAAGTATTCGAAATCTTCAACCAGGTTAAGTATTGGCGTCACGATATTGGCATCGATATCCCCGCGAACCGATGAAGCAATCGTATTGTTGGAAAACATATGCGTCTGACCAGGATAAATAAAATCCCGGGCCCATATCACTTCGTTGCTGGACTTACTACTAACAGCCTCATAAAAATTACGCCCTTTGTCCGCATTTTTTTCGTAAAGCGCATAAGGACTTTGCTGTATGATTTCTTGAGCAGCTTCATAAGCGATTTGAAAAAAACCGTTCGCTTTATCCGCTGGTATCCCAACCTCACCTCCACTCGTTTTTACCTCAGGTGTCCGGTAGTTATACTTAGCGATTGAACCGGCATATAACGCTGCACGTGCTTTCAATGCTAAGGCTGTCCATTTGTTTGCCCGGGCGGAATTGGTATTAGTTGCTTCCGGCATCATCTCAGCAATTGCACTACATTCCTCTATGATGTAGTTATATGTCTCTTCCTCTGTCGCGCGCGCAACCTGAAGTGATTCCGGATCTGTTCCTTGCTCGTAATCGTATATTTCATCTCCTACCAACGGCACGCCGCCAAGGCTACGAACCAGATTAAAATATACCCATGCACGAATAAACCGAGCTTCACCTTCGTATTTAAGCTTCGTTTCATCGGCCAATGTCGACCCTTTCACGCCATGTATAAACTCGTTAACATTTCGTATTAAGTTATAATCATAAACATGCCATAGATCATCACTAAAAGTTTGCGTATTGTTTGGTCCTCCAGAAGAGAACCCTGCCTCGTCTAGTAAAGCGAATGATCCTGGATCCCTTAAATTCTGGGACCAATCCATACGCCCGTAATAATTCGCCAAAACAGACAAAATCATTTTCTCATCCGAATAAACCTGTTCGTCGCCTAAAATCGATTCTGACTCGCGATCCAAAAACTTAGAGCATGCTGACACTCCAATTAGCATACCAAGTACTATTATATATTTAATTGCGCTCTTCATGATTAAAATGTTATGTTTAAACCAACATTCACTACTCTATTGGTCGGATATTGAATTCCCGATTCACTAGTGAGTTCCGGATCAATCTTCATCTCGCCGAGGTTATCAATGCTGAACAAGTTCTGCATCATCGAATAGACGCGAAGATTTTTTATACCCCAACGTTGCGTTAATGTAGAAGGCAAGGTATAACCGACCTGAAGGTTCCTTAATTTAAGATAGGTCACATTTTGGACCCAAAAGTCACTATGCCAATAATTACTGTGATTTTGATTCCCTCGAATCAATGTTGGAAACTCTCCGGGTATAAGTTCGCTATTTGGATCCGTTATATCACTAAGCATCCATTGATTCTCCATGTAATACGCGGCGTTATTTCCTCCATCATGAAAAGGTATCATTCCCTCCCAATTTGCCCGGTAAGATGCAAAAGAGGCTCCTGTGAAATCCATCGCCACGTCAAACCCTTTATATTGCGCGCCCAAACTCAACGCAAAGTTCAAGTAAGGAAGACCAACATCGCCCTCGTCCTCACCCTGATCACCTTCTCTGTACCCGATAGGACGTTGATCTAGCTCATTGATTACTTTGTCTCCATTAACATCATCGTATTTGATGTCTCCTGGTCGAAGTGTTGTGTTACCTTGTCTGTCATTATCAACATCGTAGTTTTGAATCTCTTCCCAACTTTGAAACTGGCCAATTGCATGGTATCCCCAATTAATATAGGCATAGCGATCAGTAATGGAATTACGATACGTATCCCATGAACTCCCAAAACGCGGTTTATACTGCTGCCCATCCAGCTGACGTGCATACGTAAAGTTACCCCCTACAAAATAATTGACATCGTTTATATTACTACTCCACTTGATGCTTCCGTCCATACCGCGATGAATATCAGAGTTTAAGTTCTCATAGGGCAGTCCAAATCCGACTTCTGTTGGAATAAGGATGTCGTTGCGAGATGCGGGTAACCCGGTACGTTCACGATTAAAATAATCTATGCCCCCGGAAAGTTTTCCGTCAAAAACTGCAAAATCAAGTCCCACATTAAAGCTATTTGCGCGTATCCACGAAAGAGTCTTTACGGGTAAGCCTCGAGGCTGCGATCCCACCACGTAATTACCATCAATAGCTGAACCGCCAACGTTGTAGGTGTATCCCGGCATAAAGCCAAACGCATAATAGTCCCAAACATCTAGATTATCATCTCCGAGCACCCCGTAGGATGCACGCAGTTTCAGCTCACTAAAGGTGTCACCTAGGAACGAATCGGTAATAAATGTTTCTTTTGAAAGACGCCATCCGGCTGAAACTGAAGGAAAAAATCCCCAGCGACTGCCCGGAGGAAATTTCCAAGATCCGTCGTAACGCCCAGCAAACTCTACCAGATATTTACCGTCGTAATCATAATTTACTCTCCCTGCAAAACCTGCCCGTGCTTGTGTATTCAAACCGTCATCATCAAATTGATCCATCGTTTGAAAATAAATAAGGGACAAACGGTTTGAAGCGGGTCTGTCGTGTAACCAAAAACCGGGCTCTTCTCGAGTAATGGCTTCCGCAGCTAGAACAGCACTGATATTATTCTTACCTATATTTTTCGTATAATTCAACGTTCCTTGGTAGCTTATCTCCTCAATCTGACGAATGTCGCGTTCCCGCCAAGGGTTATCCATACTAAACACAACAGGGTAGGTATCAGTCTCTTCGTCGTAACCATACAGTTTGTAGGTAAACTCTTGGTTATCCATTCGTTTATTCGAAAGATAGTAGCCAACGAGTCCTCGAAGTTTCAAATCTTTGGTAATTTCGTATTCTGCATTAAAATTCAACTGCATCACGCGGAATGCTTCTGTGTATTCTCCAGAAAGATCATAGTTTAGCATCGCAAAATTCGTTTCGGTATTAGAAGCAGTACGCGCTGGATACAACGGATTATCGTTCGCATAAGGACGGGCTATAGGCAGGTTACGATAGGTTGCAAATAAAGCCTGCCATGTGTCATCTCCCCCAGGCACTCCAGGTTGTCGACGCTTTTCAATACGTCCGTTCAAATTACCGCCAACTTTTAACCGGTCCGAGATATTGGCTTCAATATTCATCTGCACGTTTGTTCGGTTGAATCCACCATAATTTCGAATAATTGATTTCTGATCCAAGTGTCCAGCACTGATATAATAGTTAATGTTTTCAGAACCGCCACTTGCTGCGCCCGAAATATAGGTCTGTGGACTGGTTCCTAGGATATAATCATACCAATCAAACGGCCTGTAACCTTTCTCTGTACCTTGCTCCCATTTTGCCAGATCATCCATGGTGTATTGCGGGTCCGTCACACCCAGAATGGCATCTGATTGAATATAACTCTTTATGTAGGTTGTTGCACTAGCTGGCCGCGGATAACGAAACATATTCTGCCATCCATAATAGGAATTAATAGAAAACTGATTTTCTTCTCCTCGTTTTCCTTTTTTTGTAGTTACAACGACAACTCCATTTGCTGCACGAACACCGTAAATTGCCGCAGAAGCATCCTTCAGTACGGAAATCGATTCAATATCATTAAAATCAATATTATTAAACTGTCCTGCATCTTTCTGCACACCGTCGATTACATATAAGGGATCCCCCATATTACGGATATTGATACTTGTTGATGCGCCAGGTCGCCCATCCGCCATTCGACTGTTTACTCCGGCTATTTTACCCACGAGTGCTCCTGATGTGGTCGTCGCCACAGATCGCGAAAGATCCTCGGAGTTCACAGTAGAGATAGCTCCCGTTACGGATTCTTTCTTCTGGGTACCGTATCCCACAACAACAACCTCATCGATACTAGCGTCTTGGGACTGAAGAAT
>NZ_JABMCQ010000248.1 GCF_013179575.1 Sphingobacterium shayense
TAGCTCATCATTGCTAAGATCGTGAGCTAGCATCGTTGTGTGGCGGCTATGTGGTATATAAAATTCATCGTCAAATCCCCTAAACAAAGGATGATGTTTATCATTCGCAGTATGCTTAAAAACCCCAAATAATTTTTCATTCAGCACAACTTTTGGAACCCCATAAAAATGATATAGCGCCGCCTGTGAAGCCCAACATATATAAAGCGTTGAAGTCACATGTGTACGAGCCCACTGAAAAATATGTTGAATTTCCGGCCAATAAGACACATCTTCGAATTTCATCATCTCGACGGGTGCCCCCGTAATAATCATACCATCATAAAAATTCTCTTCAACATCGCTGAATCCCTTATAAAATAGTTCCAAATGCTCCTGCGGCGTATTCTTCGGTGTATGTGTGTCGAGTCTTAAAAACTCTACTTCAACCTGCAACGGATTATTTGATAATAGACGTACAAAATCCGTTTCTGTCGAAATTTTTATGGGCATGAGGTTCAATATCAACACACGAAGTGGGCGAATATCTTGTGAGTTTGCACGAAGATCACTCATCACAAATATGTTTTCCTTCTTTAAAAGTTCTATTGCTGGCAGGTTATCGGGTATTTTTACGGGCATATTGTATTTCTCTTCTAAGACTATTTTCAAATACAAAAATAACAAGAAAAAATCGGAACTTAAAGCTAAGCCCTATTCCATATAAAAAACAACCTTGTCCTTGTCTTCCCACCCTGTCAGATAACTGGTCGTTTCCAGGCAATATTGTTTTCAACAATCAAGTGAGTGTTATTTTAAACTTTTCTAAATAAGTATTATGCATGCATAGTATTAATACATATATTTATATTTGTTAAAACCATACATTTGTTATGACAAGTCAAATCATATTTTTATGCTTGTTTATTATTGCAATTACTGCATTCTCTATAAACGCACGACGTATTTATAGAAATATCAGGCTAGGTAAACCAGTTGACAGAAGTGACAATCCAACACAACGGCTAAAGCTCATGGTCTTGGTTGCATTTGGACAAAAGAAAATGTTTAAAAAACCCCTTCCTGCAATACTCCACCTATTGGTGTATCTGGGTTTTTGTATCATTAACGTCGAAATGCTAGAAATAATAATCGACGGAATATTTGGAACCCATAGGGTATTTGCTCACCTCGGTGAGTTTTATAACTTTTTAATTTTTTGCTTTGAAATTTTAGCATTTGGAGTCTTAGCTAGTTGTATCATTTTCATATTTCGACGAAACGCGATGCGCATTTTCCGATTCCAAGGTAAGGAATTAAAACATTGGCCCAAAACTGATGCAAACCTCATCCTAATAACTGAGATTTTATTAATGAGCGCTTTTCTGATAATGAATGCCGCTGACCTTAAGCTCCAACAACTAAATATTCCCGCCTACCCCTTAGCAGGATCATTCCCCATAAGTACCTTACTAGTCAACATACTTCCGGAGAATGTAGCTTCTTTAGTAGTTATTGAGCGAACAGCATGGTGGTTTCACATTATTGGCGTGTTGCTATTTTTGAATTATTTACCGATTTCAAAACACCTTCATATCCTGCTCGCCTTTCCGAATACATATTTTTCGAAATTAACCCCTAAAGGTAAGTTTGATAATATGGATAGCGTGACGCAAGAGGTAAAAGCAATGCTTGATCCAACCCTCCCAGCACCATCGGGTGAGGTAACGCGGTTTGGCGTGAAAGATGTAAAAGATCTAACTTGGAAAAACTTGCTCGATGCCTATACCTGCACCGAATGCGGCCGTTGTAGCGCAGCCTGTCCTGCGACTATTACCGGCAAGCTACTATCGCCACGCAAAATCATGATGGACACCCGAGATCGTTTAGAGGAGGTTGGCAGACACCTGGCGACCCAGCCCCTACAGCAGGACGATGGGAAATCTTTGATTGACGATTATATCACTAGAGAAGAAATATGGGCCTGCACGACGTGCAACGCATGCGTAGAACAATGCCCTGTAAATATCAACCCTTTGGAAATAATTTTAGGGTTACGACAATATTCCGTCTTAGAAGAGTCGAACGCCCCCTCGAGCATAAATACAATGTTCAGTAATATGGAAAATAATGCGGCACCATGGAAGTACGCACAAACAGATAGAGCAAATTGGGCAAATCAATAATATTACTATTATGAATCCAACACTAGAAATACCGACCGTTTCGGATATGGTCGCAAAAGGCGAATCTCCTGACTTATTGTTTTGGGTAGGGTGTGCAGGGAGTTACGACGAACGTGCTCAGCGTATCACCAAAGATATATGTAAAATATTACATCATGTCGGGATTAAATTCGCAATCTTGGGTAACGAAGAAAGTTGTACGGGTGATCCTGCGAAACGCGCAGGTAACGAATTTCTTTTTCAGATGCAGGCGATCACCAATATCGAGTTACTTGCCGGATACAATATTAAAAAAATAGTTACGGCCTGTCCTCATTGTTTCAATACGTTGAAGAACGAATATCCTAGCTTAGGTGGGAATTATGAGGTCATACACCATACCCAACTGATCCAATCTTTGATCGATCAAGGGAACCTACGCCCGGCTGATGGACACGAGTTTAAAGGGAAGCGTATTACATATCATGACCCTTGTTATTTGGGGCGAGCAAATGGAGTATATGATGCTCCTCGGAATGTTTTAGAGACTTTGGATGCCGATCTCGTCGAATTGAAACGGTGTAAAAGCAACGGTTTATGTTGTGGCGCGGGAGGCGCGCAAATGTTCAAAGAACCAGAACCTGGGAATAAGGATGTTAACTTAGAACGAATGCACGATGTCATTGAATCGGGGGCAAGTCTGGTTGTATCAGCATGTCCTTTTTGTATGACCATGCTTCGTGATGGGATAAAAACCCATGACAAAGAACATGATATTAATATTTTAGATATCGCTGAAGTAACGGTAAAAGCAAATAATATTTGACTATTAATTCAATAACCGCATCATAAGAAACAAAAAACGGAATCTTCTGATTCCGTTTTTTGTTTCTTGTACCCAGGAGCAGATTCGAACTGCCATGCCCATAAGGCGCCACCCCCTCAAGATGGTGCGTCTACCAATTTCGCCACCTGGGTATTTCGGTAGCAAAAATAAACCTTTTTAGGACATTTGAGAAGAAATTTAAAATTATTTTACTGACTATTTCCTAAATTATTGTCAATCAAAGTCTGAATAATTCCATCTACCAATCCTACACGAGGGGCAACAATGTTTTTTAGGTGTCCAACACGCATAATAGTCAAAAATATTTCCGCAGCTGGAATAATAACATCTGCTCTATCTTGTTTCAATCCCAACACATGAATTCGATCCTTAAGTGAATAAGAACTTAAGTAGGTATAGATCGCTTTCAATTTAGAATACGACATAGGTTTATCAATCTTTTCGTTAGCGATCCTAGAGAGTTTGTTGATGTTACCCCCGGTACCTATACCATAAATATTTTTATAGTTCTTCGTATGCTCCCTCACCCAGCGCTTCAATTCCTCCCACGTCTCAGTGGAGTCTTGGTTATCCAGAATTCGAATAGTACCCAAATTAAAAGAATGCGAAGAGATGAGTTCCGCATTGGAAAACAACGATACTTCGGTACTCCCTCCCCCTACGTCGATATAAAGATAAACTTTACTCTTATCCATATTATCTTGGATATTGTTACTATAGATAATCTGCGCTTCTTTAGCGCCATCAATAATCTGAATATCAACTCCAACTTTACGACACGCTTTGACAATGTCATCGCCGTTATCCGCATCACGCATCGCGGACGTTGCACATGCCATATAGTCGGTGACCCGATAAACGTCCATCAAATTACGAAAGGCTTGCATCGTTTTGACCATATTTTCAAACTTGGCCTCCGATATATGTTGATGAATAAATGCATCATCCCCCAATCGTAATGGAACTCGTATCAATGCTTCCTTCTTAAACTGAATTGGACTAACTTCTTCATTGACCTCCGCTATTAATAAGCGAACAGCGTTAG
>NZ_JABMCQ010000249.1 GCF_013179575.1 Sphingobacterium shayense
CTTTTATTCCCTAACAGCATAGTTTATCTTTTAATAAAAAGCTTTTTTCGGTGCGCCGAGTATATATTTTAATTTTTTTTATGTTAAAACATTGGATTTTGATATCGTTGTGTTTTTTATACATGACTGAAGATTGTCGTTCTCAGCAATATTATAATGCGATAAAGGACCCTGTAACGGTCCCCCTGTCTCCGACTGCGGCAAATTTGGGAAAGTTTGTTCAGACCCCAGTTGGCAGTTATACGGGAATCCCTGAAATAGCCATACCAATTTGGGAAATTCGATACGGAAATATAGTGATGCCACTTAATCTACAGTATCATGCTGGGGGAATTAAAGTGGATGAGCTCTCTTCAAACGTCGGCCTTGGATGGTCTTTAACGAATATGCCTAATATTTCGAGAGTGGTCAGAGGTTTAAAAGATGGTGGATATAACTACTCGAAGATTGAGTCCTTACGTAATAACCAACTCACCAGTAGTGAGACTGTCGAATATGTAATAGACGTAATGGACGGGGTCACAGACGCTGAACGAGATTTATATATTCTTTCGTATCCCGGATTAAGTTGTCAATTTATTGAAGACAAGAACGGTCAGTTCGTTACTATTCCCAAAGACAAACGGTTAGCAATAAACAAAATTTCGGATTTTGAATGGCAGATAACTGACGATACAGGTACTAAATATACGTTTCGCGAATCTACACACTCTGAAAACCTTACTACAATTTCCTACGGATATGGAAATGTGAATGAGCTAGGGCAAGAGAACAGTGTAAATACCTGGTACTTAACAAAAATTCAAGACAATCTAAATAGAACCATAGCTTTTGAATATAACTCTGTCCAATACAGTGTCGACAATAAAGCGATTGAGGGGGTCAAGGTATTCGATCCAGGATCGTCTTGTGGCAATAGTATTGAATTTTTTGGAGTAACCAATTTTACCCAATACACAGAACCTGTTGTTAACGTAATAACCTATGGGAATACATCAATTCGATTTAATTACCAAGATCAAACTCGACTAGATTTACCTGGTGCTTTTGCAATGGACAGGATTACTGTTACGTCAGGTAACGATATAATAAAATCATTCGATTTCTATTATTCTTATTTTCAAAATTCGAATGTTGGCACTACAGGAGGAAGATACTATGCATTTAAAGATGAAGATAAATATAGATTAAAATTAGATTCGCTTGTAGAACGAAATGAGACCGAGCGTATGCCGGCGTATCAATTTCATTATTCTGGACCCCAACTACCGTATAGACTGTCAAACGCACAAGATCATTGGGGTTACTTTAACGGTAAAAATAATACCGATTTCGTGTCATACCGCCGTGATGGGACTATATTAGGAGGAAATAAAAATATCGATAATAACTTTAGTTCTGCATGCATACTCAACAGGATTAAGTACCCTGCAGGTAGCGAAGTACTTTATGAATACGAAGGCAACCAACTACCAGGCACACTTGAAAGCAGAGAAGTGACAGTGGCTCGCATTTATAGAGACAATGCAACAAAAGGGGATGAAAAAGAAATTTATGAAATCTCGGAAACCGTTGATTTGACTACCGACGTCACCGGGGGTAGTATTTACATAAAGCCGATTGTAACTATTGAGGGATTTTCTGCTCAAGAGGATGACTCATACGAAATCTCGATGGTTCGAGCAGGAGACACACCTATAAAAATAATTCGTAGCGGTCCCTTTATGTTTATCCCAGCAGGAGTATACACAGTAAAGCTCACCATTTATTCCCCTGCCGATCCAGGAAACGCCAACTTTGTTTCGGTTAATCTAGATATTGTAACAAGGAAAACATTTAAACGAGACTACACGGATGCGCCCGGAATAAGGGTTCGGAAAATCACAAATAGCGATGGAAGAGGACAGACGATGGTCGGGGAATACACTTATACGCTCCCAGACTCAAATCAATCGTCAGGGATATTGGGTACCGATTTTTCTGGAGACGCAACGAGTTATGAAATTTCAGATCAGAGGGTAATACGAGCGAGCCACGGGTCGATCGTGAACTGTACGTATGATCTTTTTAATAGCGTCTCTAATTATCCGCTTATCAATTCCAATGGTGGATACGTGGGATATTCATTTGTTACTACAACAGAATCAGACGGAACAAACTCGCGAAAGACCGTCACGAATTATTCTAATCACGATAGATTTTCAGACATTGTAAGTGGAACAATCCCAATCGGACCAAATTCAACTCAGGGATATAAGCGAGGACTAATAAAGACTCTAGAAATATACGAAACAAAAAATGGTGAATTCGTCTTAAAAGAGTCTCGTGTAAATACATATCGAAAGGTTGCCGGATCAGAAACTTATATATATGGTATTAAAGCCAGTGAGTCTACAGAAAAAGGGCCATATAACTTATTACCAAGTACGAGATTTGCGAATTCAAGCGTAAATATTTATCAAAACTATTCCGATTCTTTTAAGTTAGTTGCGGACACTGTGACCACAATCGAGAATGGAGTCCGTGTAGTAGAAGTAAACAATTATCGTTATAATGACAAATATCTATTAGAAGGCATTGAGTACAGTGGTTCTCGGGGTGAAATTTATACTCAGGAGACGAAGTACCCTTCTGATTATTCCGATCCGATTTATGCCGCAATGCAGCAGTCAAATATCTTGTCAACCATTGTTGAAGAGAGTCGTCAAATAGGAAATAGTACGTCAACGCTAAAAAATATCTTTTCTCAGCGAATTTTAGATGGTAAGGCCCAATTTCTAACAAGTTCCACCACCTCGTTTATTAATGATAATGTAAACAAAAAAATATTGATGTCATATTATGATATATACGGAAATCCACAACAGGTTAGACGGCAAGACAACGCGATCACTTGTTATTTATGGGGGTACGATGGACAATATCCTGTAGCTAAAATTGAGAATGCAACTTATCAGGAAGTTTTAGGTATTCTAGGGCAAACAAAAATAAATAGCTTGAACGCCGCCAACGTATCTGATGAAACCGTAAGAGAAATAGTAAACTCACTTCGTAATCATGCAAACATGCGGAAGGCTCAAATATCAACATACACATATAAGCCATTGGTAGGGATGACCAGCATAACCGATCCTAGAGGAACTACAGAGTATTATCTGTACGATGGGTTTCAGCGGCTGAAGCATGTGTTGGACTTCGAAGCAAATGTCTTACAGGATTACCGTTACAATTATAAAAAATAGTTATGTGCGTTATAAAACAAATATTCACGATTATTTTAGGCTTTTTATTGGCGCAGAACGTGTTTTCACAGCCATCATCGCTGGAACTAAATCGTTATAACGGTGAACCATCATTTTATGCGCTCGATAACATTGTCTTAAAGGACGGATTCCATATTCCCATTGGAAAAACAGTGCTGATTTCAGTTGGTGGTTTTCCGAATCTGACCAGCTTACCAACTGGAACGCAGAATTATATCCTCACTCGTACGTTCCGAACGCCGATCAAACAGGCTAACCTGAGCAGTGTCAGGACAATAGATCAGGAAAATCAGACCGTACAGTACCTCGACGGACTGGGGCGCCCTATACAACAGGTTGAGGTGATGGCCAGTCCGAGCTATAAAGATATCGTACAGCATATAGAGTATGATGGTTTCGGACGGGAGACGATTAAATATCTCCCCTATGCTGAACAAAGTTCTTCTAACGGGAGCTTTAAGTCCGCTGCTAAAATTGATCAATCGAATTTTTATAAGGTCGGCGGCGGTTGGGATACACACGTGAAGAAAACACCAAACCCATATGCGGTGACCGTATTTGAGACCAGTCCGCTGAACCGTGTATCGCAACAGGGATCGCCGGGCGCTGCCTGGCAGCCCATCGCCAACCGTGACTTGGCGGCAGCGACCGGCCGCACCGTGGAAACTGAGTATGGTACCAATGTGGCAACTGGGACCGAGGCGGTTAAACTGTGGAAGGTAAC
>NZ_JABMCQ010000025.1 GCF_013179575.1 Sphingobacterium shayense
CATTGTCGAAATTTTCACTAACGCGTAGCTTTGCGGACAACCATTTCACGTATAATCAGTCCAACATACCGCATAACTATATCAACGAGAAACCTTTTCGATATTCAAATGAATTAGTGGTTAAACTATTGAGCGATACGTTGCATAGAGAAGTGACGCTGATATCACAGATTCCGCTACCGAAAGACGTTAAAACCGTTTATTCGGCCCGCACTGTCGATATCCTGAGGGAAATGATGCTACCGAGCGATAATTTCCTAGCGGAACAGTTTCAAATGTTGGCTGCAGAGGCTATTTATGGCACGTTTCAAACCCAGACATTACGCGATTATATGAATAAAGAATACTATAGCAAGTTCGCGGATAAAATTCAACTACACGACGGTAGCGGGCTTTCGACGTACAATAAGGTTACTCCGCGCAGCATGATAGAGGCTTTATTAACAGTTCGGGACCACGTGAACAATAGAAATGAGCTAGAATATTTGTTTCCCACAGGAGGCGTAAATGGCACATTAAAAACAGCATACAAACTCGACAAAGGACAGCCTTTTGTATGGGCAAAAACGGGTACAATAAACGGCGTACATAATCAAAGTGGTTTTATACGTACCCGGACCGGGAGAAACCTCGTTTTCTCTTTTATGAATACAAATTACCTAGGATCGGCTGGGCCTATACGTAGAGAGATCGTCAAACTAATTACGTTTATACGCTATAACTATTAACTCGTACAGCGCTTAATTTATAATTATGTCCTACATTTTAAACGATCTCTTCTTATTTTTAGGGATCATTATCATATTAGCTAAAGCATATGCGCGGAACTCATAAAAACGATAAACGTTTGATTCGCTCTTGGTCAATGTATGACTGGGCAAATTCGGCATATAACCTGGTCATAACATCTACGATTTTCCCCGCATATTATACTGCTATAACACAAACGCAAGAGCACGGCGATGTGGTAAACTTTTTCGGTATAAAGGTAATTAACACTGTATTAACCAATTTTACCTTAGCCATTGCTTATCTTATCATGGCATTAACATTACCGTTCATTTCGTGTTATGCAGACGTTCAGGGGAGAAAGAAACCTATCATGATGCTTTTTACCTATTTCGGGGCATTTTCTTGTATGGGGTTGTATTTTTTTAAACTCGACACCTTGGAGATCTCAGTGATTTTGTTTGGTTTGGCTGCAATGGGATATATTGGTGGGGTTCTATTTAACAATTCATATCTACCCGAAATTGCTACTGTTGATCAACAGGATCGGGTAAGCGCCCAAGGATTCGCTTATGGTTATATTGGATGTGTAACCCTCCAGATTATCTGTTTAATATTCATTTTGAAACCAGATTGGTTCGGAATTATCGATCCCAGCTTCGGACCTCGGTTGTCTTTTTTATTAGTCGGGATTTGGTGGATAGGCTTTTCGACAATCCCTTTTCGCGTTCTTCCTAATAATAAACGATCCGATATTAGAGCCGCACGCAATTTATTTAGAACCGTTATTTTAGAGTTCCGAATCGTATTGCGGCGCATCAGTAAAATTGATCGCATTAAGAGATTTTTACCAGCATATTTCTTTTACGCAGCAGGGGTACAAACTGTTATGATAGTTGCAGCGGCTTTTGGAGCAAAGGAGCTTAAGCTAGAAAGTTCCAAATTAATTATCACAATACTACTCATTCAACTCGTTGCTATTGCAGGCGCAATTTTGATGTCCAAACTATCCGGCCGATTTGGGAATATTAAGGTATTGCTTGCTGTGATTACAGTCTGGATTGGAATTTGTATTTCTGCATTCTATGTTGAATCTGAAACCCAGTTTTATCTCTTGGCTTGTGTTGTTGGCCTTGTGATGGGGGGGATACAATCGCTGTCTAGATCTACCTATTCCAAGTTCTTACCAAGCAATATAAAAGACACGGCCTCATTTTTTAGTTTTTATGATGTTACCGAGAAATTAGCTATTGTCATGGGATTACTTTCCTTCGGATTAATAGAACAGGTTACCCGAAATATTCGCTATTCTGCAATTTTCTTAACCATATTTTTTATCATCGGAGCGCTATTTTTACTTCGCTTGTGGAAGTACAATAAATATATGTTAAGCCAAGATGAATATTAATGCACATTCTGGTAGCGGTTTTCACTTGGAATTCTTAGCTTAGCTTTAACAACAGATAACAATAGGTTTCGTTTAAAATGTTACATTTAGCGAAATATAAAAATATAGATCCGCGGTGGAAGTAGCGAGCGCAGGCGTACTTCATATTAACAACCCGAAAAAAGACTACCTGCTTATTATATATGAAAGTAGAGATATTTATACCTTGCTTTATCGATCAACTTTTTCCAGAAACAGCTTTTAACACGGTAAAGCTGCTTCAAAAAGCTGGCTGCGAGGTAATCTATAACCCAGACCAGACCTGCTGTGGGCAACCTGCTTACAATGCGGGTTTTTGGGATGACGCGAAAGCAATAGGTCAGAAATTTTTAAACGATTTTTCCGAGAATACCTATATCGTCTCTCCATCCGCTTCTTGTACAGGCATGATTAAATCGGGATACGACGACCTTTTTACTAATTCTACCGAACATAATCGCTGTCGGAACATACAATCAAACATATTTGAACTAAGCGACTTCTTAGTAAATGTTTTGAAAAAAGACTACTTCGGTGCTGAATTGGTCGGGACAGCGGTATATCACGATTCTTGCTCAGGTTTACGGGAATGCAAAATTAAAGACGAACCACGTAAACTTCTAAGTCATGTTGGAGGACTCGATATTATAGACATGAGGGATCAAGAGACGTGCTGCGGATTTGGCGGTACGTTCGCCGTCAAATTTGAAGGAATTTCAGCTGCGATGGCAGAACAGAAAGTTCATAATGCTTTAGCCGTTAAAGCTGATTATATTATTTCAACAGATAGTTCTTGCCTATTACAATTACAGAGTTATATTGATAAACATCAACTAGCCATAAAAACTAAACACCTAGCCGACGTACTAACGTCTGGCTGGGCAAATATTTAACACATAAACAAAATAAAAAATGAACTCAAGAAGAAACTTTTTGAAAAACGTTGGGCTTGCAACCGCGGGACTTGCTTTTGCACCAACATTAGATTTGTTTGCTGCTAAAAAATCATTCTTTGAAATCTCTTTAGCGGAGTGGTCCCTACACAAAACTCTTTTCAAAGGTGATCTGAAGAATATCGACTTTCCTGAATTAGCCGCCAAAAAATTTGGTATTTACGGAGTCGAATATGTCAACCAATTCTTTAAGGATAAAGCAAAAGATATGACTTACCTAAAAGACCTTAATAACCGTGCTAAAGATAACGGCGTAGCGAACGTTCAAATCATGATCGATGGAGAAGGAAATTTAGGCGACGAAGATAATGCGAAGCGACTAGAAGCTGTTGAAAACCACTACAAATGGATCGACGCAGCGGCATTTTTAGGATGCCAATCAATCCGTGTTAATGCTGCCGGCAAAGGTACGCCAGAACAAGTAAAAAAGCAGGTCGTAGAAAGTCTTAGCACGCTTGCAGATTATGGAAAGAAGGCTAAAATTAACGTTATCGTAGAAAATCATGGTGGCATCTCTTCGCATGGTGACTGGCTTTCTGACGTGTTAAAAACAGTAAATAAAAAGAATTGTGGAAGTTTACCGGATTTTGGAAACTTCTATGAATATGATCGATATCAAGGAGTGACCGATTTGATGCCATACGCAAAAGGAGTGAGCGCCAAAACACATGATTTTGATGCTAACGGAAATGAAACACAAATCGATTACACACGTATGATGAAGATTGTAAAAGATGCCGGCTTCAAAGGATGGGTAGGCATCGAATACGAAGGTTCTAACTTACCAGAAGAAGAAGGAATTATAAAAACAAAAGCTCTTTTAGAGCGCATGAAAGCAATATAAAATAAGTAAAGTTTTCCTTTTAATCCGACATAATAAACACCTGTTTACTAGCTTAAAACAAAAAATAACTAGAGCGGGATATCGCGACGATTAAAGGAAAACTTTATTCGCTTATATACCATGGGATTTCAATAAATAGAACACCCTTGTGATAAAGCACCAATACATACTTGAGAACAGTAATCGAAATATTACATAAAATTACGTTCAATATTTACGCGAAAAAGAATTCAAAAAGTTGTATTTATTCGCCGTGCCAATTATACTAAATCATTGAAAACCCCTCACCGCACGAATATGCTCCTCATAAGTAGATTTAAAAATGCTTTATGGATTTATTTCAGGTGCAGCGATAAGTGTTTCAGCGGTTTAAGCAATTAAATAAAAGCATGTTGTCTTGAAATAAATTGCTTATGTGTTTCGGTAAATTTACACCATTGTTAAAATAATGCTGCCGAATGAATTGGTTAAAAAAGAGCGTTAAATTACATCCAATGCGTACAAATTACACTAAGTATTGTAGATTATAATATATCGAATCTTTGACAAAATTTAGAATTTTTGTTTTCTTTGTACCGTTAAATCCAAATCTATCAAAAGGAATCTCTATTGATAGACTGCAAATTTAATACTTAACTAAAAAATATGAATCAAGATAAAGATGATGCTCTGGTAAGCCATCTTGCCAAGCAAGGTATAGATGACAAAATGGTAATGGGCCATCCGGCTAGTTTGTTTGTTTTGTTTTTTACAGAGATGTGGGAACGATTCAGTTATTATGGCATGCGTGCTCTGTTAACCGTATTCTTAATTACCGAGATTGCAAAGGACGGATGGGGATGGTCTAACGAGAGCGCAATGCAGCTCTACGGCTGGTACACAGGACTGGTATACCTAACTCCGTTAATTGGAGGCATTATAGCCGATAAGTTTACAGGATACAGACAAGCTATCACATTGGGAGCATTAGTAATGACCTTAGGTCATTTATCCATGGCTTTTGAAGGTGTCAATGACAACTTTTTCTATCTTGGTTTGGTACTGATGATATTAGGTAATGGTTTATTTAAACCGAATATCTCCTCGATGGTAGGTCAGCTTTATCCCGACACCAGTTCAAAAAAGGACGCCGGGTACACAATTTTCTACATGGGTATTAACGCCGGTGCTTTTCTAGGTATGTTGCTGTGTGGTTATATAGGAGAAAAAGTTGGCTGGCACTACGGCTTTGGTTTAGCGGGTGTATTTATGTTCTTCGGAATGCTCCAGTTTTATTTCGGACGTAAAATATTCGGAGTTATTGGAGAAAAGCCTAATACCATCCACAAGGAAGAAGATCATATTCAAAAAGTTGATGAAGAAGTGCTTCCAAAGAAAGTTGTTAATGATCGTTTAATCGTGGCGGGGGTGTTAATGGTTGCAAGCTTATTTTTCTTTTTCGCTTTTGAACAGGCAGGTGGGTCGATGACTATTTTCGCTAAAGACTACACCCAGCGTGTACTAGACGGAGATTCGGGTGCAATATTCAAATGGGTTGATGCAGCATTAACGATTTTTCCAATATTGATTGTAACTTGGGTTTTATACGGCCTGAGTAAAAAAATTGCAAAGCAATATCCGTTAACAATTCTATTTACCGCAATATCGTTTGTATTAATCTGGGCGTTAGGATTATGGAAAGTATACAATGAATACACCCTTGAAGCAACTGAAGTAACCGTCTCTTGGTTTCAAATTCTAAATTCATTCTTTATCATTACACTCGCTTCCTCATTTAGTAAGATCTGGGAAAAGGTATGGAATCCTTCCGGCCCGGTAAAATTTGCAGTTGGACTAGGACTTGTCGGACTAGGTTTCGCTATTTTGGCGTTTGGAGCCAGTACGATCCCTTCAGGGGCAACAACAGCTTCCGTTAGCATGATATGGTTAATATTAACGTACTTCTTCCACACTAGTGGTGAACTATGCTTATCGCCCGTAGGACTGTCTTACATATCGAAATTATCTCCTAAGAAATTTGTAGGCTTATTATTTGGGCTATGGTTTACTGCCTCAGCGATCGCAAACTTTATCGCGGGTATGACAGGTTCCTACATTGATAAAATTTCACATACCTATTCAATGTCTACATTCTTTTATATCATCGCTGCAATTCCTATTGGGGCGGCAATTCTTCTTTTGCTATTCAATCCGAAATTAAAGAAGATGATGCATGGTATTAATTAGCTTTTTTAAAGAAAGTACAAAATGCTCGTAAGGTAATTACGAGCATTTTTTATAATATGCCTCGTTTTTCGCTCTTTTGATTAATTTTGGCTTTCTAGTCTACTTATTTGATAATTTAATATAAATAACTCGTGACCGACAGCTTAGTCATCATTCCGACATACAACGAAAAAGAAAATATTGAAAAAATTATTCATAAAGTTTTTTCACTGGCAATCCCTTTCAGTATTTTAGTCGTTGACGATGGCTCACCAGATGGAACGGCATCTATCGTTAAAAAACTTCAAATGACTTACCCAGATCGTCTGTATATAGAAGAGAGGGAGGGTAAATTGGGACTAGGAACGGCATACATACATGGTTTCAAATGGGCATTAGCAAGAACATACGATTATATTTTTGAGATGGACGCCGATTTCAGCCATAATCCTGAAGACTTGATTCGTCTTCGACAGGAATGTCAGGAGCGAGGGTCGGACATGGCGGTCGGTTCCCGTTACATCAAAGGTGTAAACGTGGTGAATTGGCCGATGAATCGTGTACTTATGTCTTATTTCGCCTCAGTATACGTTCGATTAATTACACGAATTGACATCCAGGACGCTACTGCAGGATTCGTCTGTTTTACAAGAAAGGTATTGGAACGAATTCCATTAGACAAAATCAAATTCGTCGGTTACGCCTTCCAAATCGAGATGAAATTTAAGGCAATTCAGTATGGTTTTAAAGTGTCCGAAGTTCCAATAATTTTTACAGATCGTACCGAAGGCACATCTAAGATGAGTACGAGAATCTTCCGCGAGGCTTTCTTTGGTGTAATCCAACTGAAATTCGAAAGTTTATTTAGAAAGTTTAATTGATTAACTTAGCGCCACATTAATTTAGCCATGAACGAAAATCTTGATCCCAGCCCTGAACGTCTAAACCCTATCGATAAAGATATCGAAAGAGCCTTGCGTCCACAGGCTTTTGAAGATTTTACAGGCCAACAAAAGATATTGGAAAATCTTTCCATTTTTGTAAAGGCGGCTAAATTGCGAGCAGAAGCATTAGACCATGTCTTATTACATGGTCCCCCAGGATTAGGGAAAACCACGCTATCTCATATTATTGCAAATGAAATGGGCGTCAACATCAAGATAACTTCCGGCCCTGTTTTGGACAAACCTGGAGATTTGGCAGGTTTACTTACGAATCTCGACGAAGGCGACGTGTTATTTATTGACGAAATTCATCGGTTAAGCCCAATTGTCGAAGAATATTTGTATTCTGCAATGGAAGATTTTAAGATCGACATTATGCTCGAAACAGGACCAAATGCTCGATCGGTTCAAATTTCCTTGAATCCGTTTACGTTGATCGGTGCGACAACACGCTCAGGCCTCTTGACAGCACCACTACGTGCTCGTTTTGGAATCAATTCTAGACTTCAATATTACGATGCAAAACTACTGACCTCGATAGTACTCCGCTCTTCTGCAATTTTAAATACGCCAATAAGTGATGAAGGTGCATATGAAATTGCTAGACGAAGCCGCGGAACACCACGTATCGCCAATGCATTACTCCGACGCACACGGGATTTCGCACAGGTGAAAGGAAATGGCGAAATTGACAAGGCTATTGCTAAATATGCCCTTAATGCGTTAAACGTCGATGAACATGGATTAGACGAAATGGACAATCGTATTCTTTCCACCATTATTGATAAATTTAAAGGAGGACCAGTTGGTTTAAAAACCGTCGCGACTGCCGTAGGAGAGGACGAAGGGACTATTGAAGAAGTGTACGAACCATTTCTTATACAGGAAGGTTATCTCATGCGCACCTCGCGCGGTAGAGAATGTACTGATTTAGCATACCGGCACCTCGGTAAAACAAATCTAAGTAAAGGAAATACATTGTTTTAGAATAGTATACCCGTTTCAGCCAATACGCTTTAATATTCTTTTCGAACGGGCGACTAGGGAAGGCGTGGCGTTGACTAGCAGATAATCAATTTGTGCCCTAAGCTCATCTTTTATCCAAGCGGCGCTATCGCTAAAATTAGCTATAATATCCAAGCAGTTGACTGTGACAGCTACTGGGCATTTTGGATCAATCACCCAGCTAAAACAGACTTCTATCAACCGCTCCCTTTGCACTTGAGTGTGCGAAATCACATACTTTCCTTTACTAGCAAGCATAGCAATTTTCGTTAAACTTCGAATAGCGCTCCAATTTCTTTGATTTTCCATTGTATCAATATACTGCACATATATCGTAGGAATAATCGAAGGTTGCTTTATTATAATATGTTCTAAAAGCCATCCCGCACGAAAAGAAACAAGTGGATCATCACTTAAGCTATATTGCAATAATAACTTAGGTGTCAGATTATGACGTTCAGCCAATTGCAAGTCAAAATCTTTAACCGAAACAGCTCGGATACCCTTGGTCAAAAACTCGATGTTATCTTTTCTATTCTTCGGCATAAAATTTAGGGTTAAAATTGACCAAAAAAAGTTGATCGCGGGCACGCGTTATCGCGGTATATAACCATCGTAAAAATTCCATATTCAACATTTCATCATTCAGATAACCCTGGTCCACAAATACGCAAGGCCATTGTCCACCCTGCGCTTTATGGCAAGTAATGGCATAAGCAAACTTAATTTGTAGTGCATTATAATAGGGATCCTTTTTGATTGCATCTAATCGATCCTGCTTTAAGGGTATATCCTTATAATCTTCAGCAATAGACTCATATAGCTTCTGCGATTGTTCACGTGGCAAATTGGGGGCATCGACATAGATACTGTCCAGAAGTACACGGCATAGTACTGGCTCTAACTCGTCGTCGTCAATAAACTCTAAGGAGATGTCTGCGAAACGAAACCCATGCTGCTCGTGCACATTACTCACCTTACGAACTTTCGCTTGATCGCCATTAGCTATAAATCCAGTATTTTTCTCGTCGTGTTGCTGCAACCAGTAATAATTGTTACGGACAACCATAATAAGATCACCACCCGTTATCTCTTCCTCACGGAATAAAATTTGGTTACGAATGTGCTGGTTGTATAAGTTTGCAGACTTATTCGACCGACAGATAACAATACTATTTTCTATCTCGTATTTGTCATAGCTATAATGTAGGCCCTCGATGAGCCTGTCTCCATTCATACGGAAGATATCTTTGAAACCTTTGGTATGAAAATGAGGAAAGGGCAGGGTGCTCTCAAAATCTTCCGTGCGAATATCATTTCTAACTTGCGTCGCGTTGTATAGTATTCCCGAATCGTACTGTTGACGTACAACTTCGCGCAACTCATAGTTATATACTCCTAACTTATAGTTTGAATTCAAATAATTAGCATCCAACGCAGGGCTTTCTAACATCCCCACAGGGGGAAGCTGCGCAGTGTCGCCAACAAACATCAAGCAACAGTTTTTTCCCGATCGAACATAACTGATCAAATCATCCAATAAACTTCGTGAAAAAAAATGTATACCTTCATCGGCAATCATTGAGGCTTCATCGATGATAAACAAAGTGTCTTCATGTAGATTTTCTGCAAGAACGAAATCAAGTTCCATCGTCGCAGCGGTTTTTTTTCGGTAAATCTTCTTATGAATGGTGTAGGATTTTCTACCTGAGTAGTAACTCATCACTTTGGCGGCGCGGCCAGTCGGTGCAAGTAATACCGAACGCTTGCGAAGGGAGGGCAAGACTTTTACAAGCGCGCTTATCAACGTCGTTTTCCCCGTTCCTGCATATCCTTTCAATAAAAAACAAGTATCTCCTCGAAAGGTCACAAGAAATTCCTCCAGCAAAGTTATCGCTTCGCATTGCTGCCCTGTCGGAGGCCATGGAAATTGCTGTTTTAGGAGCTTCTGGATATGCATAGCCAAAGTTATTCAAAAGGTTGATCAATTCAATTGGAAAACCTATTTTTGTTAGGTACGAATATTTATCGCCTATTTATCGTTAGCCTCCTGTATAAAAGGAAAGTCTTCAAATTGGAGTAGGTTGAAATCGTTAGTCAAAACAATGGTTCTCTAGAATATCATTCGTAAATTACAAATGGCTCAAAAATATACATGAAATATACATCTAAGAATTTTCATTTACATTATATACCGCAATACAAATTGCTTATAAAAACTGGATTGATAGAAGACACACTTCTTGTATTGGATGAAAATAATGAAGTTCAAGTTCTTCAGTCTTATCCGTCCAACCAACCTGATTCTGAAGCAACAAAATTACTAGGCCTACCTTTTCAAAAAGTATTTATCACCTTAGCGCTACAGGGCCTGGTATTTATTCCTACGGAAGTGTATAACGAAAACGATAGTTCCTTGTACCAACATTTTTTGCCAGACGAGAACGTTTCTCGTACACAAAAAGTTAATATCGAAAGTATCGATGTTTCAGCATGTTATCAATTTGATTTACTCGCTCACAACAAGTGGAAAGTAATTTTCCCTAATGCACAGTTTGTGCCGAATTTCACTATCTTGCTCGAACAGGTTCAAGCCCATATTCCATTACAAGGTGAAGTTTTTGGTATACATGTTAGTGATAACCAAGCCGAACTTTTTGCGTTTAAGAATGGGAAATTTCAATTTTATCAAATTTTCGATATCTACAGCAAGAATGACTTAAACTATTTCATTCTAAATACGTGTAAATCCATCGGTATTTCGCCAAAGATGAATAGAATACTAATCTCTGGGCTAGCGTCCGACCATGAGTATACATCGCTCTTAAAAGGCTTTTCTGAAAACCTTCTGTTTATCAACCCAACAACCACCGTTCGAAGTGAGGATGAGCGAATTAACGAAAAACTAAAATCATTTAATATACTTATAGACAGCCAACTATGCGTATAATCGGAGGTAAACATGGCGGTATACGATTAACACCCCCAGCGAAATTGCCGGTGAGGCCAACAACTGACATCGCCAAAGAGGCGCTTTTTAATATTCTGCAAAATAAGATTGATATCGCAGAAGCTAACTGTTTGGATCTTTTCACGGGCACTGGGAATATAACCTTTGAGCTTGCCTCAAGAGGAGCGAACGCTATCGATAGCGTTGATATACACTTTAAATGCTTGCAATATATTAATGAAACCGCTAAAGCTTTGAAAGCGGATGATATTATTAAAACTAAAAAAGCGGATGTATTAAAATTTATCGCTAGTTGTAAGAAGCAATACGATTTTATCTTTGCCGATCCTCCGTATGATATGGGAGAGCTACCTACGTTAGCTAACTTAATCATCAATCAAGGGTTGCTACGCCAGAATGGTTTACTTGTGGTAGAGCATCCTTCACTTCGCAAAATGGAAGAGTCGTCTTTGCATTCGGAAACACGAAAGTACGGACAGTCTTCATTTAGCTTCTATCAAAACACTTCCGCCTAAGATAAACCCCTTGTTATGAAAACAGCAGTCTTTGCCGGATCGTTTGATCCATTCACCTTTGCTCATAAAGATATCGTTGAACGCGGACTAGCCTTGTTCGATAAAGTAATTGTTGCGATAGGCGTGAACAGCGCAAAAAAAGGATTGATGAGTTATGACCAACGTACAGATGGTATCGTCGATCTTTTTATCAACAATGAAAGGGTAGAGGTAACCCAATTTACGGGTCTCACGATTGATTTTTGTAGAAAAGTCGGTGCTCAGTATTTACTTCGGGGATTACGGAACACAAATGATTTTGAGTTTGAAAACGCTATCGCTCAGAATAATTTGATATTAGCACCCGAAATAGAAACATATTTTTTAATGGCGCGTTCGGGGTTAGGGCATATCTCTTCAACAATTGTCCGTGATATACTCCAAAATGCTGGAGATGTAAGCGCTTTAGTTCCTCCGGAGATCATTACGCACGTTAAACTTTAGCCTTTCTCGGTCAAAAAAAGAGCCTTGATATCCGATACCTGAATACAAATAATTGAATCACCGTAACTGGTCTCTATAAAAATGGAGAAAAATTACTTCCAAATAAAATTAATTTAGTACATCCTTATATTTTTTGAAAGCAAAGTGATAAAAATAAAACATAGCCCAACTTGATGATAGAGTTGCGCTATGTTTTTACTCGCGGTTAGCAAGCAATGAGTATTATTAGCATATTCAATTTGTAATCCGATCACCACCGGCTGAATATTCACAAGTGTTAGGTTCGACCAATTTTCACCTTTTTACCTTTTATTTTATTATTCACCGATTGCTTGATAATTGTAGCCGCTACATGGCGGTCAACTGATACAAAAGACTCTCTTTCTTTCACCTCAATTAGTCCAACATCTTCTTTACTGATTCCATCTAGATTTAAGAGATAGCCGACAATGTCGATTTTATTTATCTTGTCTTTTTTACCACCGGTGATATATAAAGTCGCAAATGGCGAATTGGGAGGTAGATCATATTCTTGGTCATCCAAGTCTACAATAGGTGCATCCGCAGGTACATATGGATAATCTTCCTCAGGTTTTAATATCACATAAACCTCACCGCTTGCTTGCATACGAGCGGTACGGCCATTACGGTGTATAAACGCATCTTCTTTATACGGTAATTGATAATGAATAATTGTTTCTACCTCCGGAATATCTAAACCACGGGCTGCGAGATCCGTAGTAATCAATATTCGATTAGAATTATTACGGAATTTTAAAAGCGCGAGTTCACGATCGGCTTGTTCAAGCCCTCCGTGGAACAGATCATGAATGACTTCACGACCGTCTAGAAGCTCACTGACATGATCAACCGCTTCGCGGTGGTTACAGAAAATGATTGTTTTCTTCTCCCCGTTTCGGCAGAGAAGCTTAAAAAGCGCTTTCAGTTTATTTTGGGGGGGAGCGATAACTTTTTGAATCAATAACTTCGGGGCGGATGACGCATCGGCCGAAAAATCCACCGTCACAAATGAGCCAATTCCTGTAAATTCAGGAATGTCGGTCATCTTCGTCGCCGAGGTTAAAATACGATTTCGCAATCCCTGTAAACGATCAACGATCGAAGTCATCTGACCTACAAAGCCAAATTCCAATGATTTATCAAACTCATCAAGGACTAAGGTGTGAATTGATCTGGAATCAACATGTTCGCGCTCGAAATGATACATAACTCTCCCGGGTGTACCAATTAGGATATCAGGAGCTTCGCGCAGTTTGTTACGTTCTACTTTAGTATCGTTCCCTCCATAGACACATGTTATCTTATAGCCTTGGTGAACCTTACGTATTACCTGCTCAATTTGAAGAGCCAGTTCCCGAGTTGGCACTAAGATTAACACTTGAGTTCCGTCATAGTTTACGACCAAATGTTTTTCCAACAGGAGCGCAAAAGCAAGCGTTTTACCTGTACCGGTAGGGGAATGTAAAACAAAGTCTTTTTTATCATCGTATTTATCAAGAACCGCCTGCTGCATCTCATTGAGTTGAGAAATCTGCATGCGTTGTAAAATTTGCTGTAGCTCCATGAGCGCAAAAGTACGATTAATAATTCGAAAAGGATCTTTGAAGGTAAACCGGGAGCAAAATTCCCGCTGTACAATGGTGCCTAAAAAAATAAAGGACTATACTGCAATGCAGGATAGCCCTTTAAAAACATTATATTAAAGTGATCCGATTAAAAGTGGAACTGAACACCAAGAGTTGGAGATAAAGAGTTCGCGTCTAAACCAAATGAGTTTGAATTAGGTTGCGAATCTTTTCCATCGTAGTGGTTGTAGTACAATCCACGAACTTTAAGCTCTACGCCTACTTTCGGTGTAGGGAAAAATGCTACTCCTGGAGCAAGCTCGACACCGTAAGAAGCAAACTTATTGGTATAGTCGTCAGTACCGTCTTTATACTCAGTTTCGCCCCATTGCATAGGAACTGATAATTGAGAGAAAAACTTAAACGACCCTTCTCCAATATAATTTCTTACAAACGGAGCTAAATTAAAAGCGTTGTTTTTCGTGACGATATCGACAGTAGAACCACTTTTTTGTTCGCTCCAATTATAACCAATCGCGGTACCTACAGCCCAGTTGTCGCTTACAAAATAACCAACTGTTGGATTAATTGAGAACCCTGTGTTTTTTGCTTCACTGTCCTCTACTTTCTCTGAATGGAAACCGACTTGTCCACCGACAATAAATTTCCCTTGTTCAGTTTGTGCTTTTGAAGCCATTGTTAAACCAGCAACAGCTGTTAGTGTGAGTAATAATTTTTTCATGTTGTATGATATTTAATTTATTAAAAATATTTGACTATCTGTCAATATGATTCAGTTAGTTCAATACTTGTGCCAAGAGATTTATTGAATGTCATCAAATTGTTTGATTATATAATCAATTGATTTTGAATATAAATTTCAATAAGCCATATGAATAACTGGCCAAAAGGAAGGTTGTCAGTCGTGACAAAATATCCGAAATTCAGACGTAACGTCACACCTGATACTGCCATTCTTAAGTAAAATCGATGGAGAAGCTCGGCGAGAAAAAAAACAAATTACGATATACAAAAAAAAACCCGGCATCGAGTGACAGCCGGGTTAAATGAAATTATAAAATATTATTCGAAATATTCTTTAATACGTTCAAAGAATGATTTTTCGCTTTTACCAGGTTGTGGCTTAAAATTAGCCGACCCCTTAAGTTTTTCTAATAAAGAACGTTCCTCAGGAGAAACGGCTTTTGGAGTCCATACATTTACGTACACCAACTGATCACCTTTGTGATACGAATTTACTTCCGGCACACCTTTACCTTTTAACCGTAAAATTTTACCTCCTTGGGTTCCCGGATCAATCTTAATCTTTGCTTTACCATCGATAGTTGGAATCTCGACACTCGTGCCTAAAGCAGCATCTGCAAAGTTGATATATAAATCATATATCACGTTGACCCCATCACGCTTTAAAGACTCATGCGGAATTTCTTCGATTAAAATGATAAGATCACCTGGAATTCCTCCACGAGGTGCAGCATTACCTTTACCGCTCATAGAAAGCTGCATGCCCTCACTAACACCTGCAGGTATATTGATGGAAATCGTTTCTTCACCACGTTCAAGTCCGTCTCCTTTACAGGTCGTACATTTACTTGTAATTTCCACTCCCTCACCATTACAAGTAGGGCAGGTGCTCGTAGTTTGCATCTGTCCTAAGATCGTGTTGGTTACCCGGCGAACCGAACCAGCACCACCGCAAGTAGTACAAGTTTTAGAAGATGATTTATCTTTTGCTCCTGTTCCGTCACAGGAGTGACAGTGGATTTGTTTGTTTACTTTAACTTTCTTTTCGACACCTTTAGCAATTTCTTCAAGCGTCAATTTTACCTTGATACGTAAGTTTGTCCCCCGTTGTACCCGGCGTCCACCTCCACGTGCACCTCCGCCGAAAAAGCTCTCAAACGGACTTCCTCCGCCGAAAATATCACCAAATTGGCTGAAGATGTCATCCATATTCATTCCGCCACCGCCGAAGCCTGATGCTGAATTACCCGAATGACCAAATTGATCATAGCGTTGCCTTTTCTCAGAATTACTCAGAACCTCATAAGCTTCTGCAGCTTCTTTGAACTTATCTTCTGCTTCTTTATCATCGGGATTCTTATCCGGGTGATATTTAATCGCTAGCTTGCGATATGCCGATTTAATCTCTGATGCATCTGCAGATTTGGAAACACCTAATATATCGTAATAATCTCTCTTAGCCATCTTTCTATTGACCTATAACTACCTTAGCGAAACGAACCACTTTATCATTTAAAAAGTATCCTTTTTCCACCACATCTATAATTTTATTTTTCATATCGTCCGATGGAGCTGGGATCGCCGTAATCGCTTCCTGATACTCAGCATCAAAGGGTTGGCCTATTAGATTTTCCATTTCTTTTAATCCTTCTAAAGCCAACGTTTTGCGGAATTTTTGATTGACAAGGTCAATACCAACTTTTACCGATTCAACATCTGGAGCGGTCTCCATCGCCGATAGTGCACGATCTAAATCATCTAATACGGGTAATAATCTATTAAGCACATCTTTACTTGCTGATTGGATTAGTTCAACACGCTCTTTCGATGTTCTTTTTTTATAATTGTCAAACTCTGCAAATAGACGTGTATACCTATCTTGTGTGTCTGCCAATTCTTGTTGTAATTTTTCCTCCTGAGAAAGTTCCTCTTCTGGCTCTTGGCTTTCAGTTGCCGCCGTCTGATCTAAATCCTCTAAATTTTCGTCTTGAATATTATTTTCCTGTTCGTTCATCATATCTATAAATAGCAATAATACGTATTCGCTAAAGCGGGTTCAATAATTTTGCCAACATAAATAAAACCGACACCCTGTCAGTTTGCTTTAAAACAAACGATCAAAATGTCGGTTTTATGATTATATGTCAGTTTATTAGTTAAATTGTCACATTATCATACAAGGCGGTATCCGCCGTTTTGATAATTCTTGCAGGCATGTTTTTTATGATTTGGTAGTCATGTGTAGCCATCAGCACCGAAGTACCTGAGGCAGCAATATCGCGCAATAACAATACAATTTCCTCAGATGTGTCGGGATCTAAATTACCGGTTGGCTCATCCGCTAGGATAATCTCCGGATTATTGAGAAGGGCGCGAGCAATAACGACCCGTTGTTGTTCCCCACCAGATAATTCATGAGGCATTTTGCGAAGCTTTGACCGTAAGCCCACTTTCTCCAATACATCCAGCATACGATTTTCAATTAATCCACGATCGACCCAGCCGGTTGCTTTTAGAGCAAATTCCAAATTCTTTTCAACAGTCCTATCGTTTAGAAGATGGAAATCTTGAAATACAATTCCTAGTTTCCTGCGTAAATAAGGTACATCGTTGTCGTGCAACTTCCTTAAATCAAACCCAGCAATCATCCCTTCGCCATTTCCAATATAAAGGTCGCCATAGATTATCTTCAGTAAACTACTCTTACCCGTACCTGACTGGCCGATAAGATAAATAAATTCACCTTGCTTTATATCCAGATTTACATGGGAGAGTACCAAGTGTTTCTGTTGATATATATCTACGTTTTTTAATTTTATTACTGTATTTTCTACCATAATACGTTATATCTCAATTTTTTTTATCTGCCCGAACGGCATCTCTTTGATCGTTTCCATTATAAGCTTGGCTTTATCAGCTAATCCTAACTTCTCTAAAGATTTATCCGGTCGATCTACACGAAAGTATGCAAGCAACGTAAATGCCTCATCACGTAATTGAACATAGTCGGGAATCTTAGCGACGCCTTTTACCTTTATCACATACATGCTAGCAAAGTTAAAATTTTTTATCAAACATTACTCTCGCTACATTGCTAATTCTGATCAGCATGTCCCTTTAAAAATTCAAGGGTATTCACGCCGTCGGCATAATCTGTTAAACTCGGGCACTGACTTCGTCCTAATGGAAACGTCGGAATATCAACATCTATTGTAAGTTGGGTGGTAATACACTGAATTTTTTCGACTTGCGCATCAAGTTGCGCAGATAGTTCCCGAATAGAGTCATACTCTTGAAAAAAAACAACCGCAAGGGGAGAAGCAATACGTTCATCTTCCTTTAGAAGCAGAAAACCATTATCATAATGCTTTTCACGGTTAATTAAGTATATCGATTTATTATAATCGTAATTATTCGCGTATTTATAATGACTAGCAATTTCCGAGAAGGATTCCAAAGGTTCAAAAAAGTTATTTATCTGGTATCCTTTGGGTAAAAATATTTTAGACACGGATCGACAACCAAGTCCGAAATAATCAAAAATATCATTTCCTAGAGCTCGAAGTTGTTCCGTTGTTTCAGTACCGTCCAAAATCGCAACCGAATTCCTGTTACGGCGGATTATATTTGGTTTCTTTCCGAAATAATAATCGAAATAACGCGAGCTATTATCACTCCCGGTGGCTATGATTAAGTCAAAATCCGTTAGGCGTTCCACGATCTCTATCTGCTCACTAAACGACGGTTCGATTTCTATAAGTTTCCCCAGAACATACGTAGTTAATCCAGCGTCATCTGAGGAAACCTTTATTTGTGCACGGAATCCGGCCAAGAGTACACTGAGTATATCGTGAAAACCGACAAGCGGCAAGTTACCTGCCAAAATAAGGCCGACTGATTTCGGATACTGCGAAAAATTATACGGATCCAGCCATTCCCGCAACTTACTTTTTGTTAAGTTTACCGCGATCTCGTCTATTTGTTTTAGACTGTTAGCCACCGTATACCAATGGTTTCTATGAGAGGCGCGTTCGAGGGTTTCCAGCAGCTCAGGTGTTTTTTTTACTAATAAATCTCCTAACGAGACAAAGGCGTCTATTCTTTGTTCAACTGTCAAAATGATGTAATTTAGAATTATTCTGAGAAATTTTTATACTATTTTTGCGTGTCTTAAGAAATAACTACTAACTTTGTATAGTATTATTCATTGAGAACGAGACAAAATTAGTTTAATTATTATAATTCTAAGGTTATAAATGGCAATTAAAATTACTGACGAATGTATAAATTGTGGAGCATGTGAACCCGAATGCCCCAATAATGCAATATACGATGCGGGTGTGAGCTGGAAATTTTCTGAAGGAACGTCTCTAGATGGTGTTATTGATTTCGGTGAAGGCGTAACCATAGATGCAAATGCATCACAAGACGCGATTTCTGATGAGGTTTATTATATCGTATCGGATAAATGTACAGAATGTGTAGGTTTTCACGACGAACCCCAATGTGCGGCTGTTTGCCCTGTCGATTGCTGTGTAGAGGATGAAGAGGTTGTTGAAAGTGAAGATGAATTATTAGCCAAGAAAGCATGGCTTCACGCTGAATAAGCAAAATATACTTTTTAAAGAAGCACTACCTAAGTTGGTAGTGCTTTTTTTTTGACTTATTTTCAGTGTTTAAATTCGTTATTTTTCGGAATAAATAAAACATTTATTCCGAAAAAAGCCTGTAAACTCGATATAAATTTGGTTTGAAGGGGTATTTTTATATTTTTGCTCTTCGATAACACCAAAAGACACAACTAAATGTTAAAAAAACAAGTTGCCCTAATTACGATACTCACTATTTCCATTGCAGTAATTCTTACATTAATTTACGAATTCAACATATTTTCGATACAACCTGGATTTATGCAGGCAGTTCGATGGGTAGTCGCCGCGGTATTATTCTTGAACGCGTTATCCAGACGTAACCTGACAACATGGATTTTAACTTGTTTGGTGCTGGGAGTATTTGTCGGTCTTGATTTTCCAGATTTTGCAAAAGCGCTTCAACCACTTTCTCAAGGATTTATCAAACTCGTAAAAACCATCGTGGGCCCAATTCTTTTTGCAACCTTAGTTTATGGAATTGCGGGGCATTCTGACCTAAAATCTGTTGGTCGGATGGCATGGAAATCAATGCTTTATTTTTTTTGTGCGACTTCCTGCGCTATTTTTATAGGGTTGATAGTTATCAACATAACGCAAGCAGGAGTAGGTGTCGATGTTGCTAACATGCCGCACGAAGCGCTTCCCGTGACCTCCTCAATCAGTGAGGCCGACTCTTTAGCGCTCTCACATATCGACCCTCAAGCCCACGGCCTTTATAAGTTTAATGTGTTTATTCGGGATATCTTCCCTGAAAATATCGTTAAAGCAGTATACGAAAACAAAGTATTACAAATTGTTGTTTTTGGAATAATTTTCGGTATCGGGCTTGCAATGGTCGAAGAGAAGAAACGAAAACCTTTCGTGGATTTCACCGAAAGTCTATCTGAGGCGATGTTCAAGTTTACCAATTTGGTCATGATGTTCGCACCAATCGGTGTGGGTGCAGCAATGGCTTACACAGTCGGTCACTTGGGGGTGGACATCCTGAAAAATCTATTTATGCTGTTAGGTAGCTTATACATCGCACTTACGTTGTTCTTATTATGTGTTTTACTTCCTGTCGCGTTATTTCTAAAGATCCCTGTTCTGAAATTTATTAACGCTGTGAAGGAGCCTGTCTCAATCGCATTTGCAACGACAAGTTCTGATGCTGCATTACCCAAAGCCATGAGCGCAATGGAGCGATTTGGCGTTCCTCGCAAGATTGTTTCATTTGTTATCCCAACGGGTTATAGTTTTAACCTCGATGGAACCTCATTGTACCTCTCTCTTGCATCTATTTTCGTTGCCCAAGCGGCAGGGATGCACTTGAGCATCGGTCAGCAGCTTTTAATTGCTTTCACATTGATGATTACTTCAAAAGGGGTAGCGGCTGTTCCGCGTGCCTCGCTCATCGTTCTTATCGCAACTGCAGATCAGTTTGGACTTCCAACGTTCGTAATTGCAGCAATACTAGGTATTGATGAACTAATGGATATGGCTCGTACCTCCGTGAACGTTATTGGAAACTGCTTAGCTACCGTCGTCGTTGCGAAATGGGAAGGAGAATTTGATGAAGAAGCACCTTTTCGGGATCAAATTGACGAATAATACCAATCCAAAGAATTAATAGCAGAAAGAATCCTCAAATAATTTAGTAATTATTTGAGGATTCTTTCTTAGCACCGAAAACGAATGAAACTAATTTTTCGCCAAAGAAAAAGGTGACAGTATTAGTTGCCACCTCGTAAAACAAATCATGAATAGGTTTACTGATAACCTAACAATTTCATCACTTGTTTAGAATTCTGTTCTTCGCCAAATACCTCATAGTTAAAAGTTTCATCACGATTTCGGCGTATCAATACATGTTTGGGAGACGGTAAGAGACAATGATGAATACCACCATACCCGCTCAATACGTCTTGATATGCTCCCGTATGGAAGAAACCTAAATATTGTACTTTACGTGTTTTGGGCATAAACACCGAATTCATATGTGCTTCCTGGTTGTAATAGTCCTGTCCGTCACAGGTAATTCCACCTAAGTTCACGCGTTCATATTCAGAATCCCAGTTGTTTACTGGGAGTAATATGTATTTTTGGTTTAGCGCCCAGACGTCCGGTAAATTTGTAATAAATGAACCGTCGATCATAAACCATTTCTCTCTATCGTTCTGTAATTTTCGACCTAATACCTTGTATAAAATACCAGAAGCCTCGGCAACCGTATATTTTCCAAATTCAGTAATAATATCCGGTTCCATCACCTCATGGTGTGCACATATTTGTTTAATACGATTGATGATTTCGTTTACCATATACTCGTAATCAAAATCATGTACCAAGGAATCCTTAAACGGCATGCCACCACCAATATCCAAGGTGTCGAGTTCTGGATTTACCTTTTTGAACTTACAATAAAGGGTAACATATTTTTCGAGCTCGTTCCAGTAATATGGCGTGTCAGATATCCCCGAATTGATAAAGAAGTGCAGCAATTTCACCTTAAAATTGGGGTTGCCGACAATTTTACTGTTATAAAAATCGATAACATCCTCCATGCGAATACCTAACCTTGAGGTATAAAACTGAGAGTCAGGCTGCTCCTCGGACGCTACACGAATTCCCAATGCACAAGGTTCCTCAAGCTCAATTTCATCATCATATAGATTGAATTCCTCTTTGTTGTCCAACACAGGTATAATGTTCGTATAACCATCATGAATCATATCGATGATATACTGCTTATATTGATACGTCTTAAAACCGTTACAGATAACTGTAATGTCTTTAGAAACCGTACCAGCACGCTCTAACGAGTCGATCATTGGCATATCGAATGCAGAAGATGTCTCCAGATGGATGTCATTTTTTAACGCCTCTTCAACGATATGTTTAAAGTGAGACGATTTCGTGCAATAGCAATATTTATAGGAGCCGCGATAATCAGATTTTAATATTGCTGTTTGAAACAATATTTTGGCTTGCTGAATTTTTTTGCTAACGAGCGGTAAATAGGTAAAACGCAATGGCGTGCCATACGTCTCTATCATTTCCATCAAATTTAAATCATGGAAATACAATTCGTCGTCAATAATTTCGAATCCGTCTTGCGGAAAACCAACACTTAAGTCTAGAAATTCCTGATAGGTCTGCATTTTTTGTTATTTTTGGCAAAGTTATACTTTAGGGATGAATACCGTACTATCCACGTACATATTTTTTCACCTCATACCCAATAAGTTATAAAAATTACGAAATAATTACATGGCTCAATCTATTCAAAAGACGCTTATTGCACAAACCGTAAAGGCGGTACAAGATCTTTATCAGGCTGAATTAACTCCCGAACAAGTATCCCTGCAGGAAACTCGTAAAGAGTTTGAAGGGCATATTACCCTTGTTGTATTCCCTGTAACACGTTTTTCCAAACGATCTCCTGAACAGACGGCCGAAGCAATTGGCGGGTGGTTGCAAGAGAATGTGGAAGAAATTTCCGGATTTAACGTAATCAAAGGATTTCTAAATATCAGCTTATCAGAAAAATATTGGATACGCTTACTTAACGAGGAGCTCGTCGACCCTTCTTTTGGAAAATTCCCGTCGAATGGAAAGAAATTGATGGTTGAATACAGCTCTCCAAATACTAATAAACCTTTACATCTAGGCCATATCCGCAACAATCTATTAGGATACTCTGTAGCTGAAATTTTAAAGGCATACGGTTACGATGTGATCAAGGCGAACTTAGTGAACGATCGCGGAATCCATATATGTAAATCCATGCTTGCCTGGCAATTATTCGGAAAAGGGGAGACTCCTGAATCCACTGGATTAAAAGGCGACCATTTGGTAGGGAAATATTATGTCGTATTTGACAAAGAATATAAAAAGGAAATTGAGGCGCTGAAGCTCCAAGGTTATTCCGAGGAAGAAGCTAAAAAAAATGCCCCTTTAATCAAAGAGGCGCAAGCGATGCTACAGCAATGGGAAGCAGGCAATTCCCAAGTCATCGACCTTTGGAGGACGATGAATGGCTGGGTATATGCTGGTTTTGATAAAACCTATAAGCAATTAGGGGTAGATTTTGATAAATTTTACTACGAATCGAACACCTATTTACTTGGGAAAGATATCATACAAGAGGGATTAGACAAAGGTGTATTTTTCAAAAAAGAAGATAATTCCGTTTGGATCGATCTTTCAGATGAAGGGCTGGACGAAAAACTAGTTCTGCGTGGCGATGGTACTTCCGTATATATAACGCAAGATCTAGGAACTGCGCAGCTAAAACACGATGAGTTTAAAATGGACGATTCGATTTACGTGGTTGGAAACGAACAGGATTATCATTTCAAAGTTCTTTTTCTCATTTTAAAGAAATTAGGTAAACAATGGGCCCAAGGACTATTCCATCTCTCTTACGGCATGGTAGACTTGCCTTCAGGAAAAATGAAGTCTCGTGAAGGTACGGTTGTGGATGCTGACGATTTGATGAACGAGATGATTGAAACAGCAAAAACCAGGACTGAAGAATTAGGAAAAACGGAAGGTCTATCTGAGGATGAAAAAAACGCATTATACCAAACTATTGGTATGGGCGCACTGAAATATTTCTTACTAAAAGTTGATCCTAAAAAACGCCTCTTGTTTGACCCAAATGAATCAGTTGACTTTCAAGGAAATACCGGTCCATTTATACAATATACACACGCTCGTATCAAATCGATACTACGTAAGGCAAATTACAGCAAAGAAATACCTTTAAGTAATCCTTCTTATCTATCTGTATATGAACAAGATTTGATTCAAGTATTAGGAAATTACCCTTCGGTGCTCGAGGCTTCAGCAAAGGAATTCTCCCCGGCACAACTGGCAAACTATGCTTATGATGTAGCAAAGATCTACAACAAATTCTATCACGAGGAGTCTATTCTTAAAGCGGAAGACCTCCAGGTTAAAAACTTCCGTCTGCATTTGTCTGAAGCTGCCTCCCGAATAATTTCAGAAAGCATGCGTTTATTAGGTATACATGTACCCGAAAGAATGTAACAACAAACAATAACTCGTTGTTATTTAGCGATATACAAGGTAAAAAATGCGCGCGCTTGTTTTTTTAAATGAAAAAAAACTTAATGCATAGCTAAAAGAAGAATAACACCGTTTTATTTTAACGAGAACAGAAATAACATAGGAAATAGCGAAACAGCAGGCGCTTTCCTCACAAAAAAGGCTAACGCCCATTAATGTGTCTCCTGCTTGAAACTTATGAAAGTTTATAAAATTGGACTTATTGGATTTTCAATCGGCGGTCAAGTATTTCACGCCCCCTTTATAGCTGGCAATCCTACCTTAAAATTATATAAAGTAACTGCGCGTAAACAGGAACAAAAGGAACTGCTCGCTCATCGATACCCTGAGGCAATCGCTGTACAGTCAGCGGATGACATCATTAACGACCCTGAGGTAGACATTGTGGTGGTAGCGACATCAAACGACGTACACTATTCCTTAACAAAACAAGCGTTACTTGCTAATAAGCACGTCGTTGTGGAAAAACCATTTACAAATACGACTGCCGAAGCCGACGAACTAATAGCCATCGCCGAGCAACGCGGCGTATTACTAACCGTACACCATAATGCACGGTTCCACTCCGATTATAAAACCGTCCGCCATGTAATACAAACCGGGATAATTAGCTCGCTGGTTAACTATGAAGCCCGATATGATCGATTCCGCAATTATTTGCGCGAAGGAGCGTGGCGCGAACAAAGTGGCCCAGGGTCCGGAATACACTACGATTTAGGTGCTCATCTTATCGACCAGGCGCTACAATTATTTGGTGCGCCGGAATGGGTTTTTGCTGACCTGAGAAAACAGCGTGAAGGAGCTAATGCAATCGATGACTTCGAGTTTATATTAAGTTATCCGAAATTAAAGGTCTCTCTCAAAGGACAAATGCTCGCTAAGGAAGCAACCAATCGGTACGCACTATACGGATGGAACGGCTCGTTTGTGAAACCTGGAGTAGATCCTCAAGAAGAGCAGTTACGTGCAGGGGTATTACCGCATGAAGTACCAAACTGGGGGCAGGAAGATCCGAATAACTATGGCCGATTATCAGTCGTCAAAGACGGAACAGACAAACAGTCCCTTATCACAAGCCTGCCCGGATCGGGACAAGACTTTTATAAAAATTTATCGGATACGCTGAACAAAACATCATCTCTTTTTATAACGGCTGCGCAAGCACGTGATGTCATTCGGATTTTGGAAGCCGCGGAACAGTCTTGGCGTGAAAAGCGAGCAATAGACATGAAAGACGAACTTATTGCATATTAATGGAATATGACGCGCTGATCATTGGGGCAGGGGCATGTGGACTCATGTGTGCTGTACAGGCTGGTTTATTGGGAAAGAAGACCTTAGTCCTAGAAAAAAATGACAAGGTCGGCTCTAAAATATTAATCTCCGGCGGAGGAAGATGTAATTATACAAATCTTCACACCTCTGTTGAAAATTTCGTCACACAGAACCCTAATTTTCTACATTCTGCATTCTCGGCATGGTCTGTCCAGGACACTATTAATTTCTTCGAAGCATATGGCCCTATTCGAGGCGAAGAAAAAACACTTGGTCAGCTTTTTCCGACAACCAATAAAGCAAAAGACATCGTAGCTGTCTTCACTAAATTAATGTATCAAACAAAACAAGATGTTTGGTTAAATACGGACGTGAAATCGGTTGAAAAGTCATCTGATGGATATGTTGTATGGATGGAGAAGAATGGTAAAAACCACTCTATTTCTACGAAGAGTGTTGTCTTTGCTTCCGGCGGGTTACCCGTAGCAAAGCTTGGAGCATCGGATTTTGCGATCCGAACAGCCCAGAAGTTCGGGCTGTCAATTGTAGAAACGGCTCCTGCGCTTGTTCCGCTCACCATCACCGGTAAAGATGCCGCATGGTACGCGTCCCTCGCAGGCAACTCGGTGTATTGCAAAGTATATAATGACAAAATTTCGTTTCTAGAAAACATATTGTTCACACATTGGGGATTAAGCGGGCCGGCGATACTCCAAATCTCTTCATACTGGCGTCCAGGGGAAACATTCACCATTGACCTTTTGCCGCTAAACTCCATGGAGCAAATTATAAAACTCGAACGTGAGCAGGGCGGGAAGCGTACGGTGGGACAGCTCTTGCAATCATTTTTTACAAGAAAAATGACCGATGCTTTAGATAAATATTTGCCTCTCGATGTCAAAATTGCTTCGCTAGGGAAAAAAGATGCAAAGCTTATTTGCGATACGATCCACAAATTTACAGTAAAACCAGCAGGCGATAAAGGTTACGACAAAGCCGAGGTCATGCGGGGAGGCGTGAGCACGGACGAACTGCAGCCTAGGACGCTTGAATCAAAGAAACATCCTGGATTGTATTTTGGTGGAGAGGCCGTGGATGTGACCGGATGGCTTGGCGGTTACAATTTCCAGTGGGCGTGGGCATCCGCTTATTTAATCGCACAATCCATCCCTAGTAAAACCACATAACAATCTACCACATAGATACTTAATGAACGATCACAGGTTGTTTTAAAAAAAATACATATATTACCGTCTTTAAAGCATTAAAAAACAAAAGCTTTAAAATATTGGCTTATTATCACGAAATTTTATATGGCCCGTGTATAGTAAAGCCTAAACATTGGCAAGTGTTTCCAACTAAACGCCAATGACCTTATAAATCTAAGTATTTTATGAAACAAAGAAAACTAGCATTACATTGGAAAATCATCATAGGCATCGTACTAGGGGTACTCTTGGGAATTGCATTAATACAATTCGCATGGGGTAAGCAATTTGTAGTTGACTGGATTAAACCGTTTGGGACAATCTTCGTTAACATGTTAAAACTTATAGCAATTCCTTTGATCATCGTTTCGCTTGTCAAAGGGATTGCTGACCTAAGAGATATCAATCAATTATCTAAGATGGGCCTAAGGACCTTTTTTACATATATTGTTACCACGGTGTTTGCCATTTCTGTTGGTTTGATCGTCGTTAATGTTGTTAAACCCGGCACTTTCATTTCCGATCAAACACGCACGGAAATGTTGGGATCTTTTGGAGGAGATGTTGAGAAGCTCTCGGAGGCTCAGCAAAGCGTGTCAGCATCGGGCCCGCTACAGCCCTTGGTTGACGTAGTGCCTGAAAATATATTCGGCGCAGCAAGTTCCAATGGAAATATGCTTCAAGTTATCTTTTTCACCATTTTAGTGGGGATAGGGCTTGTCATGTTACCCGAGGAAAAAAGTGCGCCGATTACTAAAATTTTTGATTCTGGGAACGAACTTATGTTAAAAATCGTCGATATCATTATGACGATTGCTCCGTACGGGGTCTTTGCACTGATGACAAGCTTAATTGCCGAATCGCCTTCCTCAGACATCTTCGTTGCTCTCGGTGCATACGGACTGACCGTACTAATAGGTCTTTTTATTATGACGTATTTGGTTTACGGTGCACTTCTTAAATTTTATGGTGGCGTAAATCCTATTGACTTCCAAAAGAAACTAGCACCAGCTCAGCTAGTAGCCTTTTCAACAAGCTCCAGCGCTGCGACATTACCGGTGACAATGGAACGCGTAGAAGAGCACATCGGGGTGGATAAAGAAGTCAGCAGCTTTGTTTTACCCATCGGCGCAACTATCAATATGGATGGAACGAGTTTGTATCAAGGAATCGCTGCTGTTTTTATTGCGCAGGTATTCGGACAGGACCTATCATTAACCCAGCAGCTCACCATTTTGTTAACGGCAACGCTTGCATCGATAGGTACTGCAGCTGTTCCCGGAGCGGGTTTACTGATGCTCGTGATTGTATTGGAATCGATAGGGGTGAACCCCGCAGGAATTGCCCTTATATTGGCTATAGACCGACCATTAGATATGTGTAGGACAGTGACCAATGTCACCGGAGACGCTACGGTAGCGGTGCTGATTAACAAAATGACTGGACGACAACTAAAACCAACTGCTACAGAAGATTGATTTTAGTAATATTCCTATTTAAAATTCATACTTTTGCAACTGAAGCAAACCTGTTCTATCGCTGTTCCCTAGGGAAAAGAGGAAAGTCCGGGCAACATAGAGCGACACGCTTCCTAACGGGAAGGCTTCCAAATTGCTGGAAGACAGAAAGTGCCACAGAAAATATACCGCCTGCTTTCGGGCAGGTAAGGGTGAAAACGTGAGGTAAGAGCTCACGGTCTTGCGTGGTGACATGCATTACGGTAAACCTCGTGTGTTGAAAGATCAAATAGGTTGCGAAATTAGAAGGCTGCTCGTCTTCTACTACTTCTAAGGTAGTATTCGCAATGGGTAGATCGATTGAGCCTGCATGTGAATGCTGGCCTAGATAAATGATAGAAGTCCTTCAAAAGGATACAGAACCCGGCTTATATGGTTTGCTTCTTTTTTTCAATTTGATTTAATATTTAATTATAACTATTTTGTTGACTTAACAGTAAGTTAAAATATATATGACTACAATCTTAATAATTGACGATGAACGTCCAATAAGAAGTTCACTTCGAGATATTTTAGAATACGAAGATTATAAGGTATTTGACGCAGATAATGGGCCAGAGGGATTAGAAATATTAAAGAAGGAAAAAATAGATCTTGTACTTTGCGATATTAAAATGAACAAGATGGATGGAATGGAAGTCCTGACTGCCGCACAAGATATTTCCGAAACACCATTTATCATGATTTCAGGTCATGGAACAATCGAAACAGCCGTGGAAGCCGCCCGTAGGGGAGCATACGATTTTTTAGAAAAACCCCTCGATCTAAACAGACTACTAATTACTGTGCGAAATGCACTCGAAAAAGGGACTCTTGTTAAGGAAACGAAAGTTCTAAAAAAGAAAGTATCGGGAACAAAGGAGATCCTCGGAGAGTCTTCGGGAATATCTTTAATTAAGGAAACTATCGAGCGTGTTGCGCCGACTGAGGCGCGCGTTTTAATAACAGGAGAGAACGGTTCGGGAAAAGAACTTGTTGCACGTTGGTTACACGAGAAATCTAACCGATCGACAGCAGCGCTTGTCGAGGTAAACTGTGCTGCTATACCATCAGAACTAATCGAATCTGAATTATTTGGACATGAAAAAGGGTCATTTACTTCTGCTGTTAAACAGCGGATAGGAAAATTCGAACAAGCCAACGGAGGAACGCTCTTCCTGGATGAAATTGGAGACATGAGCCTTTCCGCGCAGGCAAAGGTTCTACGTGCTTTACAAGAAAATAAGATTACTCGAGTGGGGGGCGAAAAAGAAATTGATGTTAATGTGCGGGTAATTGCAGCTACAAACAAAGATTTGTTACAGGAGATTGAAAATGGAAATTTTCGTATGGACCTTTTCCATCGTCTTAGCGTGATCCTCATACATGTACCATCACTGAACGATCGTACTGAGGACATACCTATTATTGCAAGCAATTTTTGCGAAGAGATTTGTGGAGAATATAATATCCCAACAAAATCCATTACTGACAACGCTATGAAAGCTTTGCAAATGCTGTCATGGACCGGAAATATACGCGAACTTCGAAATATGATTGAACGTCTGGTCATCCTAAGTGATAAAAAAATTACTGAAAAAGAAGTCGCATTGTACGCAAATCCCGCAGGGCCAAGTAGCAATGGCTCGAATTTGGAAAATAAAAATGGTAGCACTTTCGATTTTGAACGGTTCGAATCGTTCCAAGACTTTAAAGACAACGCAGAGAAGGAGTATATTAACTTTAAACTAGACAAAAATGGATGGAACGTTTCAAAAACGGCCGACGACATTGGCATCCAACGAAGCCATCTTTACCACAAAATAGAAAAATTTGGTTTGAAGCGCACGGAATAGCCGGATGCAAGAGAATAAAAAAGGTGCTTTACTACATTGTAAAGCACCTTTTTAGTGAATACTGTCCACTACATTTACTAATCGTTAAATTTTCGTTTCTGTCTTCGATATAATACAATAATTATTGCCAGTAAAATGATTACACCTATTACTATACTTCCTACAGAAGAACTACTTGATGGTGTTGCCACGGAATCAATTTGTGTTGCTTGTAGGTGAGTTGAAAAATAGCTTAATAAAATTAATAACCCAATCTTTCTCATAATTTCTACCTCGTTTTATAATTAAGGTTAATATACCGCTTTTATTGGTCAAAAGCAAGCAATTTGGATGAACAAATTGTTATTTTAACACAAATTAAACATTACTTTCAATCGGAAAAATCAAACAGACTGAACAATTACCTTAAAGGATGTAAAATTGAAATTCTTACTATTATTTTTCAACCTTTTCTTCAATTAATTCCCGTGCCTCTCTTAATATTCGTTCGATTTTATCCTCATTTAATTGAAGTACACCTAAAAATCCAGTATTACCCAGTAGATCAGACACGAGTATACAATTGTTTTTTAATAACAACGACTTTTCCTGATCAGAAAGGGTCGTCAAACAGGTGACAGGATAAAGACCTTTATTATCAACACGTAACTTAATACTACTTTCTACAGGATAATCCCATGAAAGCAGGTTAATCTTATAATATTTAGCAAAATCCTTAGAATCACTTGTTAGATAAGCGTTAGTGACCAACCACCCATCAGTAAACTTATACTCACGGTCAAAAAATCTAAATGCTCGCTCGGAAATATCTTTTACACGGGACATAAAATACATCGGAGTCGTTACCGATATTTTAGCTTCCACATCATTTCTGAATTTGCATTCAATAGCAAGCAAACTATCCTTCTTGGCAGCAACAACATCAATTTCATGAGTAACGGCGTGTCCCTGAACAGTTTGTCCGGTTATCGTTTGATATCCTTCACAGGCAAATAATTTTCCTATCCACTGTTCAAAATAAAAACCTTCAGGCCCTAGTTCTCGCAATGCCTTTTTTAGGGAATATCGCGCTGCGTATGAATCTTTATGCAACTTTAAACTATCATATGCTAATTCATAAAGTTCTTTGGTACTTATTCCGTCGTACAATTTATCCTGTATGGACGAGTATACATGTTCTACCTGCTCTTGTGTAGCCCCCGAACGTATTAACGAATGTTGAAGGTTTCCGGGTTTAAAAGGAACCAGCTCTCCAGAGTATTTTTTTACGTTAATCATATATTTCTATTTAAAACACCATAATATCAAAAAAAATATCGAGAATCCCATCCACTACTTAAAACATTCTACGCAATCTACATGTTATATCACAAAGACGAAGATCATGAGTATTATAGAAAATGTGACTGAAAAAATAAAAGACAAAATTGACCAAGCTTGCGATAACGGCAGAATTCCAGATTCAGAACGCTTGTTATCAGTTATTGCCGGCGGATTTATCTTAGCATACAGCGTTAAATCCGTCATAAAGAGCCCCCTCACGGCCTTTTCAGGACTAACGCTGGGCGGTGCACTACTCGTTAGAGGAGTGACAGGAAAATGCGCAATAAAAGGCGCACTAGCGGAGGGGCAAGATGACTTGACTCATACGGTAGTTGAACATCGTTATTTTGTTAAATAAAAAATCATTTACAGACTTTTCTATTATTGATAAATAGACGATTTAAAGGACTTGATTTTGTGTAAATTTAAAACAAAAATCGATTCGTATGAAAAAAGTCGTTGTATTCACAGGTGCTGGAATCTCCGCCGAAAGCGGTTTAAAAACATTTCGTGGGCAAGACGGGCTTTGGGAGGGATATAACATCGAGGAGGTTGCTACTCCAGAGGGATGGAAAAAAGATCGACAGCGTGTCCTAGAATTTTATAATATTCGCCGGAAACAGTGCATCGCGGCAATTCCAAACGCAGCCCATTTCGCCATCAAAAAACTCGAAAATTTCTATGATACATGCGTAATTACGCAAAACATCGACGATCTACATGAACGCGCCGGCAGCAATAACGTCTTACATCTACACGGTGAAATTCGCAAAGCGCAATCCACACTAAACCCAAAATTTGTCTACACAATGCAAGCTGATGAAATTAACATCGGAGACACCTGCGAATTAGGTTCCCAATTGAGACCGCACGTAGTTTGGTTTGGTGAAGCTGTCCCCAATCTTGCTAAAGCCGAAGAAATAACACGAGAGGCGGATATTTTTATTGTCGTCGGCACTTCACTTCAAGTATATCCAGCAGCAAGCTTATTAAATGAAATCAAGGTTGGATGCGAGGTATATATGGTCGACCCTCAGGCTCATAACATCCGGGCCGGATCACATATCAAATACTACGCAAAGACGGCTACTGAAGGGTTACCGGAATTGTTAACATTTTTAACCAAATAAAATTCGGTATCAATATTCATTTATCTATAAATAAGGTGTTTATGTTTTTTATGTAGAGAATCACTATACATGAAATATTCGAACAGAGCGATGTTTGAGAAATATTGCCAAATAAAATTCTGAACCTTCATCAACTTTTAAATAAGTAGTTATATGTCAAGGTAATACATGCTAAATATAAACTAATTATTCATATCGATCGTATGCGGAAAGGAACGATTTTCGCATACTATCAAAAGCTTCTAACACATCTTTTATAAACGTTTCATCAATTAACTCAAAGACACCGTTTACCCCGCCGATAACATCTGCCTCAGCAATTTTATAAGATTGTTCGAGTGTACCTTGTTCAAATTTGATAATGAATTTTTGATTCATTGCAAATATCGAAATTTTACAATCTGGATGGGGGAGTTCTGCTACTATCCGCATTTTGAAAAAAAAATAAAAAAGCTGTCAAAATTGACAGCTTCTTCGAAATTACGTTTTAATTCTGATTAAACCAATCCTTGTGCTTTCATTGAAGTCGCTACTTTAATAAAGCCACCAATATTTGCACCTTTTAGATAATTTATATATCCATCATCCTCCTTGCCATATTTAACACAGGTCTTATGAATGTTTAGCATAATACCTTTAAGGCGATCATCAACTTTTCCACTAGACCATTGTTGTCTTAGACTATT
>NZ_JABMCQ010000250.1 GCF_013179575.1 Sphingobacterium shayense
GCGTTGTGCTTGGAGCGGTCGTGAGTTTATATTCTACCTGGTTAAATGAACGGACGCGGGCTCAAATGCTTCAACGTTTGCAGAAAAATGTCGTACAAACACAGATGCATGCGGTGTGGGGAGTTGTGAAGAATTGGCACACCGGCGACATTATGGTGCGGGTGGACTCCGACTGCAAAGAGGTGGTTCAGGTAATTGGGAATTCAGCTATTGCCTCGGTAATAACAGTGCTGCGTATTTTGGCTGCCACAGGATTTCTTTTTTGGATGGATCCCGTTCTTGCACTAATATTAGTTGCCATCTGTCCTCTTATGGTTTTCTCCAGATTATATTTTCGAAGGTTTCGAACATTAAATCTTCGACTCAAGCAGGCGGAAAGTATGCTTGGGAATGTAGTCCAAGAAAACCTGCGCCTCCGACTATCTATTCGGGCATTAAATCTAGGTATTTTCCGTTGGAGGAAGGTAGAAGCTGCGCAGGACAACATCTATGACATGAAAATGGGGGTGCTAAATTTTTCCACTCTCTCGAAAGGCGTAATGAATCTGGTCATTAATACTGGTTTTCTCGTCACATTTACTTGGGGTATATATAAATTGCACTCGGGAGAAATCACTTTTGGAACCCTCTCTGCATTCCTTCAATTGGTTTCACGTATTCAGGGTCCTGTGCTGGTATTGATGGGATTTGTACCGCTATTTGTTCGCTTTAGAACATCGCTCGATAGACTAAATGAGATACTGCTTACAGAAACCGAAAAGGAAGTCGAAGGAGAATATTTTAATAGCATTCAAAAGGTACAATTGCAGAAGATAAATTTTCGTTACGAAGACAAACAGGTGCTTGATAATTTGGAAGCAACCTTTATGCGAGGCCGGCCGACAGCGTTAGTTGGTGCTAGCGGCAAGGGAAAGACCACACTCATTCGCTTGCTTCTTCGTATACTTACTCCAAACTCTGGTGAGATCAGACTTGATGCAGACGGGAAAATGGTGCCTCTTTCAGCTATGCACCGTGTTAATTTTGCATATGTTCCGCAGGGCGATAAGTTATTTAGCGGAACCATTCGCGAGAACCTGCAAGCTTCAGAAGACCGCCTTCCTGAAGAAAGATTGAGAAACGCGTTATATGTTGCATGTGCCTCTTTTGTTTATGATTTACCCGAGGGACTTGATACATTTGTTGGTGAGTCCGGACATGGTCTATCTGAAGGACAGGCGCAGCGGATAGCAGTAGCTAGAGCCTTACTTCGGGATTGCGGCATATGGCTCTTTGATGAAGTAACCTCAGCACTTGACCCAGCTACTGCTGTGGAACTCACTAGGCGATTGCTTGAAGCGGGAAAGGAAAAGATTCTTGTATTTGTAACGCATGATTTGGCGCTGGCTGAAGCGTGTGATCAAACAATTTATATTAGGTAAAGAGAAATGATGAACAACGAGCAGTTTATAGCTAGTAGACTTGATAAACGCTGTGCTTATTTTCGGATTGCGAACCATTTTATAGCGATTCAATACGATGAAATTATTGATATTAGAAAGGGACTGGCAAGTTTTGCTCCTTTTTCTGAACCCGAATGTCCGCAAACGGGCAGTTTGGTTGCTGTTTTTGATATCTCCATGAAACCGGCACCGGCTAATGATCCAAAGGCGCGACTTTTAAGCGATGTCTCGATGATACTCGACGAACGTTTTCGTTTTGAAGAAACCGATGAACACTATATCACTAGTATTGACGCATCGGACTCAGAAGGGAAACCTTGGAAGATGGTGAGCACTAAGGAGTTTACCCAGTCCATAATCTATGCTGATCCGGATGAGTTATATTCTACCTTTAAATGTAACTGGTTGATTATGGTGGCTTTCGGGCAGGCTGTATTAGCGCATAAGACTATACTTCTGCATTCCTCGGTGATCGAAAAGGAGGGTTATGGATACGCCTTTTTAGGGAAAAGTGGGACAGGAAAAAGTACTCATAGTAGACTGTGGTTAAGTCATATTTCTGGTACAGCCTTATTAAATGATGACAATCCGGCGGTGCGAGTGCATGATGATGGGCAAGTTATCATATACGGTACGCCGTGGAGTGGTAAAACGCACTGTTACAAGCAAAAGGCCGTGAGATTAGGCGCTATAATTCGGTTGGAGCAAGCCCCTTTTAATAAATTGTCATGGAAGCAGGGTAAAGACGCGTTGATCGCGTTATTGCCAAGCGGTTCGGCAATACGCTGGAACCCCTCGTTATTTAGTAGTATGCTTGAAATTCTTCAGCTCATTGTGCAAAATGTGCCGGTCGGATATTTGCAATGTTTACCGGATAAGGATGCGGCGCTACTTTCGTATTCAGAGGCTTCTTCGCAGGGATAAAAACCTTTCTAGTTAGCAAGGATGCTGAGCGAAATACCTGACCTAGCTGATGGGGCTTTTCAGAAGAATGACGGATTCAATAGCGTGGAAAGTTTTTCCCGTCAGACTAACCTATTTTGGTAAGCTTTAATTGTACTTTCTCCTCTGTTTTTTGTATGGGTGGACGTTGTCGATGACTATCAATGTTATAGTTAATTTTTTTTCATTTTAATATCATTTGATATCGTCTTCTATATTAATATGATAAAACCTATTTTATTTTCATAGCCTTATAATCAATTGTTAAATATACACTGAGGGGAGTGTTTTAATGTTGCTATTACGGCATTTATCAATTTTTTATTAAAATTTTGTTATTAAATTATCCCTTCTTCTAAAAATACGACAAAAATTATTTACTTTTATTGTACTATAAAATACTGTATGCGGAGATCGAATTCTGTATATTTTAGAATAGGACTACCAACCATCATTCAACATCGCCCTTGCAATGAAAAATTTAACCGTTATTGGATTAACCCCCTTTGAAAGCCCTGATATCAGGCTCATCCCGAAATTTCATAAGGCAGGAGCATTTCCTGTATTGAGCCTCGGTTATGATCCGATAATAGCTCAACAAGCGCTGAGCCAGCTGGAAGAAGTGGACATTTCTAGCTATGGTATTTATTTCCCTAGTAACGGACTTATGTCCTTGGATCTCCCGGACAAAGTCAGTTTAGTTATTCTCCCTTTTGGGATTTCTATGCCCGCTATTTCAGGCCGGACTATTATTTATCAAGTCAGCACATTGCAGGACGCAAAAAAGGCGCTGGAAGTGGGTGCGGATGGTATCATCGTAAAAGGCAATGAGGCGGCTGGTAAGGTAGGTTATGAATCAACATTTGTTCTGTTCCAACGGCTCATCAAAGAAATCAAGGATATACCGGTATGGCTGCAAGGAGGCATAGGGTTACACACCGCTGCCGCTGCATGCGCACTGGGCGCTCTCGGAGTGGTTCTCGATAGCCAGCTTGCGTTATTTCCGGAGTGTACGCTGCCTAGCGAGTTTAAAAGTCTTTGCTCCAAACTGAACGGTACCGAAACAAAAATTATCGCTAATCACCGCGTGCTCGTGCGGCCGGATTCTCCATTATTATCGGAAGAAGCCAAGGCGGACGAACTAATATCACATTTTACAAGTCTTGATCCGACTAAAGCTTACATCCCAATGGGGCAGGACATTGCCTTAGCGGTAGATTTATACGAGAACTTCAGAAGTTTAAAGAATCTCGTGTTTGGGTTTCAGGAAGCAATGTACGGGCATCTGAAGCAGGCAAAGGCACTGGATGTCATCGATCAAAACAATCCTCTGGCTAGACAACTAGAAATCCGATATCCTATTGCGCAGGGACCAATGACGCGCGTTAGTGATGTGCCTTTGTTTGCTAATTCTGTTGCCGAAGCTGGCGGCCTGCCTTTTGTCGCGCTATCGCTGCTTAAAGGTAAAAGTGCGAAAGAGTTAGTGACGGAAGCCAAAGTACTCATGGGGGATAAAACTTGGGGC
>NZ_JABMCQ010000251.1 GCF_013179575.1 Sphingobacterium shayense
CGAAAAAAGTAACTTAAGTTTTAGAATTGTTTTCTTTTTTACTAACTATCACGTAGCCATTTGTATTTCATCGATTAGCAAAAGCTAATATTTTAATAACATAGACATAATTTTAAGGCAATCGTAGATATCTACTTTTGCCGCAAACTAAACTGAAATCGGTATGAATTTTAGACCCAAACAAATCATTTGGCTCGCGCTTCCTTTTACATTTTCGCCGTTATGGTCTCACGCTTCGACGCTAGAAAATCGGATCACTCTTTCGGAAGAAATTCTCCAGCAAGAGATCCCCGGAAAAGTAACGGATAAAAATGGAGCTCCTCTCTCAGGTGTAACGATAACAAACATCCGCTCGCAGCAGGCCGCACAAACCAATGAACAGGGGCTGTTCACGATTACCGGTAAAACAGGTGATAAATTAAGTATTAGCTATGTTGGTTTTCAAACAACCACCTTACAGTATACCGGACAAACAAATCTTCAAATCACCCTGTCTGATCAAGACGCGATCCTAGATGAAGTCGTAGTAGTCGGCTACGGCACACAAAAGAAAGCCAATTTAACAGGTGCTGTAGATCAAGTAGGTAGCGAAGTATTTGAAGGTAGAGCGTTAGCGAATACCTCTCAAATGCTTCAGGGCGCTGTTCCTAACTTGAATATTACTCCCGCAGATGGAAAACCCTCTCGTTCTCCAAGCTTTAATATACGCGGAACGACTTCAATCGGACAGGGCGGTAGTGCTTTAATTCTTATTGATGGAGTAGAAGGAGATCCGCAGTCTTTGAATCCAAACGATATCGAATCCGTTTCAGTATTAAAAGACGCCTCCTCAGCGGCTGTATATGGCTCTAGAGGTACTTTTGGCGTGGTATTAATTACTACCAAACGGGCGAGGCAAGGGAAAGCATCAATCACCTATTCCGGAAGCTTATCGTCACAAAAACCGACTACAATACCCGATTTCATCACAGACGGATACATTTATGCAGAACGTTTTTTCGAGGCATATAATGCCTGGAACAACTACTCTTCGGTACCCAGTAAATTAAATAAAACGCAAATCTTTACGTTGGATTGGCTTGAAGAATTTAAAAGACGCAAAGAGCAAGGCATAAATGAGCCCGTTACCGTTGACGAAAATGGCACCTACGTATATTATGGCAATGAGGACTATTACGGAGCTTTAATTAAAGACAATACTTTCGCACAAGATCACAATCTTTCAATAAGTGGAAACGAAAAAAAGCTTGATTATTATATCTCGGGCCGTTTCTATGATAATAACGGAATGTATCGCTATAATTCAGACACCTACAAAAGCTACAACACTCGGGCGAAAGCTTCTCTTCAGGTGACCGACTGGCTACGTGTAAGCAACAATATCGATTACTCCTCGATAAACTACCATGACCCATCCACTGCGGGCGAAGGAGGAAACATTTGGCGTAACATAGCCGACGAAGGTCATCCGTCCTCTCCAATATACAACCCCGACGGGACATTTTCCTATTCAGCGGCCTACACTCTTGGTGATTTCATCTACGGGAAAAACGGAACCGATTCGGAAGATGTAAATCTTAGAAACACAACCTCGTTTGAGACGAATTTTTTCAACAATACATTTCGCATTAAAGGGGATTTCACTTTTCGTAATCGCGACATAGGAAGTACCAGGATCCGCGTACCTGTACCCTATAGCGTCGTCGAAGGTGAAGAACTAAGGCTCGAAACGAATATGAATGACAACATATATGATGTATCCGAAAAGTATAAACATCTGCTAACCAATCTATACGCTGAATACGAAAACACGTTCAACCAAGACCATTATTTTAAAGGGTTGTTAGGATATAACTACGAACAACAAACTTTTAATTCCACTGCAATAACGAAAAACGGCTTATTAACCGACGACACTGAAAATTTGAATCTTGCCTTGGGAGAGTCCGTAACTGCTACAGCTAAATACAATCGTTACCGTCTAGCTGGCGTGTTTTTTAGAGCGAACTATATTTTTAAAGATAGGTATCTTTTTGAAGTTAATGGGCGTTACGATGGTTCTTCTAAATTTCCAACAAACGAACAATGGGCTTTTTTTCCTTCCGTGTCTGCAGGGTGGCGCGTTTCACAAGAACCATTCTGGCACATAAGCCCTTCCGCAATATCCGATTTAAAAATACGTGGCTCCTACGGCTCCCTAGGGAACGGTAATATCGACCCTTACTCCTTCCTTGACCTTTATGCCATTGAAATCTCCAAAAGGGTATTGAATGGTGCCAAAAACCCTATAACAAGTGCTCCAGCAGTGATTCCAGATAATTTAACATGGGAAACTGCGCGTACAACCAATTTCGGTATTGACCTTGGTGCCCTAAATAACAGGTTAACCATAACGGCGGATATCTATAGCCGAGAGACATTAAATATGTATACGGTAGGACAAACGCTTCCAGACGTTTTTGGCGCAGCTTCCCCTAAAGGTAATTATGCGGACATGACAACGCGCGGTTTCGAACTATCGGTCTCCTACAAAGACAACTTTGACCTAGCAGGAAAACCTTTTAACTGGGGAGTGCGTGCAACGTTAGCGGACTACAGCTCGAAAATTGATAAATACAATAATAACATCGGAAATCTCGATGATTATTACGCCGGTCAACGCGTAGGTGAAATATGGGGATATGTAACTCAAGGCCTTTTTCAGAGCCAGCAGGAAATTGATGCCGCTCCCTCGCAGACATTAATAAAATCATCAAATGCGGGGACTATTTATCCTGGCGATATTCGCTTCACTGATCTGGATAATAGTGGTGTAATAGACTATGGCGACAAAACCCTCTCCAATCATGGCGATTTATCAATAATTGGTAATGAAGAGCCGCGTTATATTTATGGATTTAATTTGAATTTAGATTATAGTAATATATACGTATCTGCTTTTCTTCAGGGAGTTGGTAAACAAGACTGGTACCCTAGTAACGAGTCCATTTTCTGGGGTCAATATAACCGGCCATACAATAATCTACCGGCATGGCATCTAAATAATTATTGGACTGAGGAAAACACCAACGCATACTTCCCTCGCTATGCAGGTTACAATCAATCCCTAAAACAGACTACACAGAGCCGTTACCTGCAAAATGCAGCATATTTGCGCCTTAAGAACTTACAAGTCGGTTATAATTTTCCAAAATCAATGATCTCCAAGCTGGGATTACAAGGCCTTCGTGCAGGTTTATCGGCAGAGAACCTTTACACTTGGTCACCTCTCTACAAAAACACAAAGGACATTGATGTAGCGAATATCGGATCGTCTGACCCTGACATCGCTACAGGACATGGCGACGGATTCAATTACCCTACAATGCGAAGTTTTAGCTTTAACCTATCTATTAATTTTTAACTAGAAAAAAGATGAAAAAAAATATTTGGATTACATTCTGTTTGTCAATTTGTCTTTTTTCCGCATGTGAGCTAGATGAGACTCCCAAAGCGTCGGCTACTGCCGACGACATTTTCGGAACAGAAAACGGATTAAAAACTTACAGCTTTTCTTTCTATAACAATATTATTTCTGCGTCAAATGCGTATAAAGGCGACGCTATGGCCGACTATGGTGCTGTCAATAGTTTAAATGATTTTTTAGTCAAAGGTGCATATTCTGCTGAAACAAGCAGCGGGTGGGACTGGTCTGCACTCAGAAACATAAATCATTTTATCGCGAACTGCAACAGTCCGAACCTGAGTGAGAACATTAAAAATGACTACCTCGGTATCGCGCGCTTTTTTCGCGCATGGTTCTATTATGATATGGTTACACGCTTCGGGGATGTCCCTTGGATTGATAAACCATTAGCTGCTGATGATGAAGCATTATACGCTCCTCGTGATTCCCGCA
>NZ_JABMCQ010000252.1 GCF_013179575.1 Sphingobacterium shayense
TTTTGAGGGAGTAACAATTTTTTAACAAAACTTTCACTTTTTTACCGTCTTGTTGAAACAAATATAGGAAATACCTGTGTTTTTATTAAATTTTTTTAAAAAAATACATACTTTGCAAATAAACAACGAAAAAACACACTTAAAATACCATTTTTATGGATAAAAAATACGCAAATTACGATTTAGACAATCTAGACATCCAAATTTTGTCTACTTTAATGGAAAATGCATCGATTCCTTACACAGAAATAGCAAAAAAACTTATTGTTTCCGGCGGAACCATCCATGTTCGGATGAAAAAAATGGAAGAATTAGGTATAATTAAAGGATCCGAGCTTATAATCAATCCTCAAAAGGTAGGTTTTGATATCACAGCCTTCCTAGGAATCTACTTGGAGAAGGGTTCCCAATATACCGATGCAGTAAAGCAGCTTCAGAAGATAAAAGAAGTTGTGGAATTACATTATTGTACTGGACAGTATAGTATGTTTGCTAAAATCGTTTGTCGTGACACTGCCCATTTACGCAAAGTTTTAAATGAAGATATTCAGGCTTTGACCGGAATACAGCGTACCGAGACAATAATTTCTCTAGAAGAGAGCATAAAACGTCAAATTACGCTATAGATAAAAAAAGTGACTGGTGCAGCAGTCACTTTTTTATCTATAGTATTTTATCAAGTAATTTGATATAGAACCGAATACCCTTTTCGAGTTCATCTAGAAAGATAAACTCATCTGCAGTATGTGACCTGGCAGAATCTCCAGGGCCAACCTTCACCGATGGAATCGGTAACAAGGCCTGGTCGCTCATGGTTGGACTTCCATACGTTCGGGAGCCCAAAAGTAAACCTGACTGAACAATTGGATGCTTTAAATCTATAGCAGAAGGATTCAGTCTGGTTGATCGTGGAATCACCTCAACTTGAACATGTTTTTTGATAATCTCCACAATTTCGAGATTATCATACACATCAGTAGTACGTACATCAACGACAAAAGTGCATACATCGGGGACAACATTATGTTGCGTTCCCGATTGAATCATGGTCACAGACATTTTAACCGGCCCTAAGTGAATAGATTCCTTCACAAATTCAAAATTTCGAAACCACTCGATTGCTTCAATAGCCTTGTATATGGCATTTTCACCTTCATCACGCGCAGCATGCCCAGAAATACCTGTCGCCTTGCAATCAAGTACCATCAAACCTTTTTCAGCAACAGCTAAATCCAATAACGTAGGTTCACCAACAATAGCAAATGACATTTCGCCGATAAGTGGGAATACCGCTTCAATTCCATTTTTTCCAGAAATCTCTTCTTCAGCTGACGTAAGCAGACAAATATCATACGCTAAATCCTGTTTATCATAAAAATACATGAAAGCCGCGATCAAGGACACCAAACATCCCCCTGCGTCGTTACTTCCTAGTCCAAATAACTTTCCATCTTCAACGACTGCAGCAAAAGGGTCCTTCGTATACCCAGCATTTGGCTTTACGGTATCGTGATGTGAATTTAATAAAATACAAGGTTTCCTATCATCTTTAAATTTATTGTACGCCCAAACATTATTTCCATGACGATGATATTCAACACCGCGCATTTTAAGGAAATGGCACAACAATTCCGCTGTGCCATGTTCCTCCCGACTAAATGAGGGAATACTGATAAGATCTTTTAATAACGACGTACTCGCATCAATTAAACCCACCAACCTATCATTCATTATATAATCCTCCTGCCTTTTTGGCGGACAACTTAATTCCTTTAATAAATGCAGAACTGAAACCGTTATGTTCCATTTCGTTCAAGCCTGCGATAGTACAGCCTTTTGGCGATGTCACTTTGTCGATCTCGCTTTCAGGATGATTTGATGTTTGTAATAAAAGGTCTGCCGCTCCTTTTGCTGTTTGCACAGCCATCTTCAACGCATCATGAGCATGGAAACCGATTTCTACCCCTCCTTGAGACGCTGCGCGAATGGCGCGAAGAAAAAAAGCGATTCCACAAGCACAAAGTGCTGTTGCCGAAGTCATTAAATCCTCTTGTATGGTAACCACAGATCCAACGGACTCAAAAAGTTTTTCTACTTGAGAAACGAAATCATCAGAGGCAGTATCACTCGCGATACAAGTCATTGACTGACCAATTGCTATTGCTGTGTTAGGCATTGCTCTAACAACGTTTTTATCTTCTCCGATCGCAGCTCTAATATCTTCACAAGTTACTCCAGAGACGACTGAAACGATAACCTGACGGGTATTCAACGATGCTTTAATATCATCCAACACACGTCGAAGTTGCTGTGGAAGTATCGCTAACACAACAATATCCGAAGCCAAAACGGCTTGAGGGTTGTTATCGCTAACTTGAAATCCCAATTCGGCCTCCAGCTGCAGAGAACTTAGGTTACGACGTGTTAGCATTATATCTGCAGCTGCGTACTGCCCGGATTTCACTAATCCTTTAGCGAGCGATAAGCCTATATTTCCGCTGCCAATAATTGTTATCTTACTCATAGATTTATCCTACTTTGATAATAAACATGTGCCAAATTCGCCTTGCTGATATAAATGCAGGTTTAAGGCGTTACCAATATATACATTTTTAACACCTCTACCAATAGCTTGAAATGCGTTCTCCAACTTCGGTATCATCCCTTCATATATCACCCCTGATTGCTTCAAACCTTCAAACTCGCCAGATCGAATCAAACGAATTACGGAACTGTCATCGTTAACGTCGCTAAGCACACCATTTTTCTCAAAACAATAGATCAAACGCGTTTCATATGTCTTGGACAACGCTATTGCGAGAGAGGACGCAATGGTATCGGCATTCGTATTTAGCAGTTGACCCAAGCCATTATGAGTAATCGCTGAAAAAACCGGGGTTAACCCCGCCTCTAAAATTTTTTTTATGCTTAGGGCATTAACAGAATCAGCAAGAATATCTCCCACAAACCCATAATCAACTTCACGAATGGGACGTCGAACAGCTTTTATTGTATTGGCATCAGCGCCACTCAAACCAATCGCGTCACAACCAAAACGTTGAAGCTGCGCAACGATATTTTTATTCGTTAAGCCTGCATAAACCATCGTCACAACGTCTAACATATCTTGATCAGTCACTCGTCGACCTTCCACCATTTGCGCCTCAATTCCTAAGCTAGCAGCAATACGCGTAGCTATTTTCCCTCCACCATGAACGAGGATTTTCTTTCCTTGCAATGCAGAAAACATTTCAAGAAAACTATCAAGGTTATTCGGGTTATCAATGACATTCCCGCCAATTTTAATTACATGCAACACACTACTCATCACCGAATCTTTATACCGTTATCTATCTAAATTTTCCAACATCCGCTTTAATACAACCTGTGCAGCCCATACTCGATTACTAGCCTCTTTGACCACCAACGAATTAGGACCATCAAGAATTTCCGAGGAAAGCTCCAAATCACGACGTACGGGTAAACAATGCATAACCTTAGCATTATTGGTCAGACGAAGCAGATCGTTGTCAAGCATCCAATTTTTACTGACGGGATAAACTTTTCCATATTCCTTAAATGAAGACCAATTCTTTACGTACACAAAATCAGCGCCTGTCAACGCATTTTCCAAATCATGTGTGATTATTGCCCCGTCAGTGAACTCCTCGCTTAGTTCGTAACCTTCTGGATGAGCAATTGTAAAATCAACCATATCCTGAGCCTGCGCCTTTGACATCCATTCCGCGAACGAATTAGGTACAGCCTGAGGAAGGGCCTTGACATGTGGAGCCCACGCGAGCACTACCTTTGGCTTTTCAACTGTTTTGTACTCGTTTATTGTTATAAGATCTGTAAGGCTTTGAAGAGGGTGGCG
>NZ_JABMCQ010000253.1 GCF_013179575.1 Sphingobacterium shayense
GCTTCCACCATACTTTTTCCAGCTTCGCCACGTCGAGGTTGATCGAGCAGATACACTGAGAATTTCCGACGGAGGAAAATGTTCTGAAAGCCTTCTCTACCATCTGCTGTTGTCTCCCATGTTTTTTTTGACTGGCCTGCGCCATGCAGAAAAACCAAAGGATATTTGCGGACTTTTACAGGTATTTGATAGAAGACATAGGCATGATCGCCATGGAATGTCTGGCCTTGAGGTTTCAGGGCATCATTTACATCAAAGCTACCAGCTTCGGTCTTGATTGTACCACCAACTGCAAAACTGCCTTGTTCAGCGATAAGCAAAGGCTTTTGTTTTTTTTGGGCATGCACCGTTGTCGAAAAAATGAATAGGGCAGCAGTGGCTGTAATATATTGTGTTATACTGTTCAATCGCATAGCTTGTTTTTTTATTTACCGACTCTGTTCTGTAAAGCAGCAGGATACCGTTCGCCCTGGATAGTAATCGCTGAAGCCGCCAGGTTGATCTCCTGTATATCTTTTGCATCGAGCTGAACGCTGATGGCATCAATATTTTCCCTGAGGCGATGTAGTTTAGTCGTTCCCGGGATTGGAGCGATCCATGGTTTCTGAGCAAGCAGCCATGCTAAAGCGACCTGGGCTGGAGTGGCATCTTTTTTACTTGCTATCGTTTTCAGGAGATCTACAAGAGCCTGATTCGCTTTCCGGTTTTCTTCCGAGAAGCGGGGTACGATGTTCCGAAAATCTGTCGGGTCAAATTTTGTGTCCGCATTGATTGCACCGGTTAGAAAACCTTTTCCTAAGGGGCTAAAGGGGACAAATCCGATCCTGAGCTCTTCCAATGTAGGGATGATCTCATTTTCAGGTTCACGGTAAAATAGCGAGTATTCGCTCTGCAATGCTGCCAGAGGCTGCTCAGCATGTGCCCGACGGATCGTTTCAGTTCCCGCTTCGGAGAGTCCCCAGTGTTTTACTTTTCCTTCAGTAATCAGATCGCGGATGGTTCCAGCCACCTCCTCAATAGGGATATTGGGGTCGGTGCGGTGCTGATAGAACAGATCGATCCTATCCGTACGCAGGCGTTGGAGCGAGGCTTCGGCAACTTTTCTTATTCTGGCAGGACTGCTGTCCAAACCTTTTTTTGAATCGCCATCCTCGAAACCAAACTTAGTCGCGATCACCACATCGTTTCTGAAGGGCTCCAACGCTTGTCCAAGTAGGATTTCATTGGTAAAAGGGCCATAACATTCAGCCGTATCGAAAAAGGTAATCCCAGATTCAAAAGCAGAGCGTATTAATTGAATTGCCTCTTTTTTGTCCGTAGCCGGGCCATAGCCAAAACTCAAGCCCATGCAGCCTAATCCAAGTGCGGACACTTCAAGTCCACTATTTCCAAGTTTTCTTTTCTCCATTTCAGTATTAATTTAGCGTTTTAGATATCAAGTTTTCTTTCACTCAGCGATCTGACCATCTTGGGGTCGCGGTGATCAAAAAATAGACTTTCTCCAGCGTCCAGGGATTTTATGGCGTCCATTTCCTTCTCTGTCAGTTCGAAATCGAATAGCTGGAAATTTTCGGCTATTCTTTCCTTATGGACCGATTTGGGGATAGCGATAATGTCCCGTTGTACGAGCCATCGGAGGATGACCTGTGCGACAGTCTTATTGTAATTTTTTCCTATTGACCTAAGGACCTCATTCTGGAAAATATCATTTTTCCCCTCTGCAAAAGGACCCCAGGATTGTATCTGGACTTTATTTTCTTCTAAGAAAGCTTGATTTTGAATCTGCTGATGAAAAGGATGGGTTTCTATCTGGTTGACAGCTGGCCTGAAACCACTGTTTACAATGAGGTCCATCACTCTGTCCGGCTGAAAATTAGCAACTCCGATAGCCCTGATTTTTCCTTCTTCATAAAGCTCCTGCATGGCTTTCCACGATCCAAAGATATCGCCATAAGGTTGGTGGATCAGATATAGATCGAGATAGTCCAATTGCAGTCTTTCCAATGACCGGTAAAATGCGGCTTTGGTTTTCTCATATCCCGTATCCTGAACCCAAAGTTTTGTCGTGATAAATAATTCCTCACGCTGGATAGCACAATTTTTTATTGCATTGCCTACCGCTTCTTCATTCAGATAAGAGGCCGCGGTATCAATTAGCCGGTATCCGGTTTCGATAGCGTCAATGACTGCACGCTCGCATTCCAATGCATCGTTTATCTGGAAAACACCAAAGCCAAGGATAGGCATTTCAATTCCGTTATTTAGTTTTACTTTATACATAATGAAAATCGTTTACGTAGTATACAATCCAATGATAACAAAGTTCGGTTTTGCAGGTTAAGGTTTTGGTAGACGGATTACGGATAGTTCTACCAATATTACAGATTCTATAAATTATTGGATTCCAGTTTTGTAAATTTGTTTCATAGCATTCAGGCAATGGAAGAGATCATCAATTTTAAGAGTATTCGAGAATACAATAATTTCAATAACAATGAAACATTGCACCCTTTGGTCAGTGTTGTCGATTTGAGCAAAGCTGATCCGCGTAAATTATCAAAGCTCAGGTACGAGTTCTATACGGTGTTTTTTAAAGAAATAAAATGCGGCGATCTCCGGTATGGCCTTAAGAATTATGACTATGAAGAGGGAACATTGATATTTTTGGCTCCGGGACAGGTCATCGGGGAGAATGGCACCAAATTCTATCAACCCCAGGGAACGGCTTTGGTATTTCATCCAGAGGTGCTTTATGGTACTTCTTTGGCCAGGGAGATTACCAACTATACGTTCTTTTCTTATTCGGCTAGTGAGGCGCTCCATCTTTCCGAGCAGGAGAGGAAGGTCATTATGGATTGCCTCAACAAGATAAAGCATGAATTGGTACATAGTATTGATAAGCATACCAAAAAGCTTATTGTCTCCAATATCGAGCTTTTTCTAGATTATTGCCAACGGTTTTACGACAGGCAATTTATCACGCGCGAAAATGTCAATAAGGGAATTTTGGAAAAATTCGAAGAGATTTTGAACGCTTATTTTCAGTCAGATGAACCACAGCAAAATGGCCTGCCCACAGTAGCTTACTTTGCAGAGCAATTATTTCTTTCAGCCAACTATTTTGGTGACCTGGTTAAGAAAGAAACTGGGAAGACCGCTCAGGAATATATTCAGAATAAGCTAATCGAGATTGCTAAGGAAAAAATATTTGATTCGAATAAGACAATTAATGAAATTGCGTTTGAACTTGGATTTAAGTATCCACAGCATTTTAGTCGGTTATTTAAAAACAGAGTAGGTTATACCCCCAATGAGTACCGCAATGTCAATTTAAATTAAAATAAAGAATATCAATTGTAAAATACCCCCACAATTGCCTCTTTTTACTAAAGGCTAGGTGGTAAATCCCTAAGGAGAAATCGAACTCTGGAAAAAAGAGGACAGAGATACCGTAAACCTTGTTTTTCGGGTAATTGATAACCAAAAACTAAATAATTTTGCTAAAATTTTCGAACTCTAAATGAATTTGCTTTAACTGATTGGTTCATAGTTTTTTTATGTGTATAAAAAAAGGAGACACTTTTTATTAAGTGTCTCCTTAAGTGGAGCCGGAGGGATTCGAACCCTCGTCCAAACATAGTATGATATACGCTTTCTACATGCTTAGTTTTACTTTTATTGTCGAGAGAGGGAAGGTGTAAAACTTACCTATACCGTTCTCCGTATTCACTGTATCTCACCAATGCTTAGTGAACTCACATTGGCCAGTTCTATCGTTCGATGCCCCTAATGCTAAACCAAAGAACAGGATTTAGCGGGACAAATAGCTATGTTAAGTCTAACTTAAGCAGCTAAGGCGTAGTTTTC
>NZ_JABMCQ010000254.1 GCF_013179575.1 Sphingobacterium shayense
CATTATCGACTTCAACACGATCACGAACATCCCGTACCTGAACGACCGGTCCTTTATCAATAAATAATCCTGTTAATTCTATTGCTTCTTGTAGCGATCCACCACCGTTATTACGCAAATCCAATACAACAGCATCCACCTTTTCGTTCTTAAGGGTATCTAAAATCAAGCGGACATCACGCGTGGTACTTTTATAGTCCGGATCTCGCTTTCGATATGCTTCAAAGTCAATATAGAATTTTGGTAATTTGATCAAACCTATTTTATACGATTTACCATCAGCTCCTTTCACCTCTTTAATTTCCTTTTGCGCGGACTCCTCGGCAATAACTATCTTTTCCCGTTTAAGAGAAACAATCTTCGGTTGAGCGGTAAGTTCTTGGCCAGCCGGAATAATTTTAAGTCGGACAACGGTACCTTTTGGCCCTTTAATCTTAGCGACAGCGGCATCAATACGCCAACCTATAATATCGTCAAACTCGCCATCTCCTTGGGCAACACCAATTATCCGATCATCCACGTTTAAGCTTTTATCCTTAAACGCAGGACCACCTACAATAATCTCTTTGATCGTCACCATTTCATTCTCCATCTGAAGACGTGCACCGATACCTTCGAATGTATTAGACATTCCTTCATTGAATGCTTGCGCGAAGGACGGATTATAGTATGTTGTATGTGGATCAACCGCATCAGTTAACGCTGTCATAACCAACTGAAAGGCATCATTTGAATTAGTTTTCTTTGCTTGTGAAATGATATTGGTATAACGCTTCCGTAGCGTCTCCTTATTTTTGTCTACATCAATAGAGTCTTTGTTTGTTGCAGTTAATTGCAAATTAAGTAAATCATACTTTACACGTTTACGCCACTGCTCTTTCAACTCAGCATCTGTCTTAAAATAGGGAAGCTCTTCACGATAAGCAATATAGTTCTCATCAATTGAAAAATCATGTGGCTTGTCAATCTGTTCAAGCGCAAATTCCATAGCTTCTAGATAGCGTTTCGAATATACATTGAACATATAAAATGGAGCAGACAAATCGCCTTTTCTAAAATCCTGACTAATAGTCGTTTCGAATTGCTTAAAATCTTCTACATCTGAGGCTAATAGGTAATTACGTCCTTGATCCATCGACTCTAACAAATTCTCAAACACAATTTTCGAGAGCGAGTCTGTCATTGGCACCTTTTTATAGCTATAATTCTCCAGTAGATTTGCTACCTCGGAAGCAATCACCTCGTGTTGTGCCGAAGGTTTTAATTCCAGCATCTCTTCTTTCAAATCCACTCGTGGCTTTGATCCACACGCCACAACTGATATAAACGCGAGACCAAATACAATATTCTTAAACATATAAGAGAATTTATTTAAATACATCTATTTTTTTGTTTTCAATATTCAAAATTTATCAACAAATATTGACTGCGTTAAAAATACTGAAAACGAATCACAAAATTACATCCTCCCCAAAAATATTGCAGGGAAGTTACCATCACGAAACGTGATATGTACGTTTAGAATAACCCTATAATTTAAAATTTATTGCCTCACTCAGCGGACACCCTAGCGGAAAGACTACTTCGAGGAAAGACTTTAACATCCTTTTACACTTAATTTCCTACATTTGGTGAAATCGAAAGGAAAAGATATATGCAAATAGGTTATAAAAACGCCTTCAACATTTTAACAATTATCGGTACTCTTTTATTTGTGTCAGAATTAAAAGCACAAAACAACAAGCAACTTTTAGATCCAAGTGGATATATTACCAAATATGATACCGCTTTCTCAGGAACAGGTCCCGAAGTCTATGTTTTGCCAACGCCGCGGACAAAAGGAGAAGTGCTTGCGGATTCGTATAAAGAAAAACTACCTTTCCGTGATAGTATCGAGAAGGCATTGGACTTTCAACAAACACAGGAAGAGTTCAAGCTCACTAGCAACCACCATGCATTAAAAAATTTACTTACACCGGAACCCACAAGTGAACATGAATGGAACAAGCTCATCGACACGGAAATCAAAAGAGGAAATTATAGTGGGGCCTACGGCATACTAAACGCATTTGCTCAATTTTCTCTTAAAAATGGATCTGCAAAACAAGCAATAGATTTACTGCACATTGCATTAACACACGCTCAAAAAACCTCCGCAAATCTCGACATATTTACCATTCAGTATAACTTGGCCAATCTTTACCTCTTTGACAAAAACGTCAAACAGGCGGGCCATTTTCAAGAATCTTTTCTCAAAAATGCGGAAGTAAAAAAAAGCAGGGTTGAACAGGCAAACGCTGTCACTAAGATAGCATTAATACAGGCCGCTGATAAGGATTATCGATCAGCAGAACGAAACATCATTCGTAAAGCAATACCGTTATTAAATAAAGCTAAAGCGTATGAAGAAAAGGTTGATTCTTGGCAGGCACTTGCAAAAATATACCAACTTCAAAACAAACATACTGAAGCCCAATGGTTCCTTATACAAGCCCGCGACTTAGCGAATTCAAAGAACCTTACCGGCCAACTTGCCGAGATTGAGTATATGCTCGCCTCGTCCAAATTTGTTCAAGAAAATTTCAGAGTAGCACAAAAGGAATTTTTACAAGCAGAAGAGCTTGCTATATCCGAAGACAACAAACTACTTCAACTCGCTATAGCAGATAAACTAGGACAAATTTATCTAAATGAAAAAGACCTCGAAAAAGCTGAAGATAGCTTACAACATTATATAAATTTAAAAGATGAGCTATTTAATCTAATCACGACTGAAAAGGGAGTAAAAAATAGCACTCCTTTAGTTCAATAAATTAATTAAAATTTTCAGGAAGAGACTTTCCTCCTAAAACCGAAACGATCTATTAACGGGCTTTGAACAAACTTATTCCTTGTTTTAAGTATTCAGCATAGGATGCTATATCATAGTTTGCACCACTTGGGGGGAGGAGTACATTACCCTCCGTGTCAACGATTACATATAAGGGCTGGGAATTACTGTTGAATGTTTCCGCCTGGAAGTCACTATTCATATTGCCAATGGTTTTAATCTTTTTCCCAGAGTAAGTCGAGATATACTGTTCTTCAGGAGCAAGTTCTGTCCTGTCGTCGACAAACAGTTCAATCATTACGAATTCTTCTCGCAACAATTGAGCGACCTGAGGATCTGTCCATACGTTCGCTTCCATCTGTCGGCAATTGACACAGTTCCAACCTGTAAAATCTATTATTGCAGGCTTATTCTGCGCTTTTGCTGCAGCCAATCCTTCTTGGTAATCATAGTAAGGATCGAAACCCTTAGGAGTCCCACGTTCATGGAATATCTCATAATACTTTTTATTGGTATTCGTTTTTGTAGGTGTGTCCGTTAAGTTAAGGGTTGAAAGATCAAAATCTTGTGTTGCCGATGGCGGTAAAAAGGCGGATATCGCTTTTAAAGGTGCGCCCCACATGCCAGGTACCATGTACACCACGAAAGAAAAAATGATGATTGACAGTAACGTTCTTGGGACGGATAGATGTGTTAAAGGACTATCGTGCGAGAAGCGAATCTTACCGATAAGGTATAATCCCATCATTCCGAAAATAACGATCCATAGCGCTAAAAACACCTCCCTATCTAGCCAGTTCCAATGGTAAGCTAAATCTACATTCGAGAGAAACTTCAGTGCAAAAGCCAATTCTAAGAAACCAAGGACGACCTTTACACTGTTTAACCATCCGCCAGACTTAGGTAGCGACTTCAACATGGAGGGGAACATGGCAAAAATAACAAAAGGAATAGCCAGGGCAATAGAAAATCCAAGCATGCCCACG
>NZ_JABMCQ010000255.1 GCF_013179575.1 Sphingobacterium shayense
CAATCTGTGGAAACTTAACCTCTGTATTTACGCCTTTTAATAAACAGGAGAAGCCGATTGAATTTATTGATCGCGATGCGTTTATTCAAACAATATTCAGCGCGAAGTTTAAAGAGGATCCAGGGGATTTTAAGATGATTGACAATCAGCAAATAGAACAGGCTAGACGAGCGGGATCATATAAAGAATTGATGTCTCAACAAGAACCTGGTGGGCGTCCTTCTTGTGCCCTGCCCTATCAACTTCGCGCAGAAGGCAGCTTGCAAAAAGATAACGGCGTGTTTAGCATAAACTTCGCTGCGGATAAAGACCTTTTTGGAGATAATGCTGCCGGATCCCCCTTTACGGTTTATGCACCGGATAGCTATAGGGACGAAAATGGAAAATCTGAACTTTGTCGAAATTGGTCTTTCGCCGTCACTGCTGGTGATGAACTAAGTTACCAATGGCCACTTAAGGCTTTTAAAAATGATAGCTATCAGCTTCACGTACATGGACCTAACGGTTTTTACCGTGAATTTTCCGGATCGCCAGATGACCCTGAACTAACAGTTAGCACGCGTGTAGAGAGAAAATCCCTTACTAAAGGAGCGACGGGAAATTTAGAGGTTACCCTAACCAATCATGGCTCCAAATTAATTAATGTTAAACTCGAAGACCTTAGCTATAAAACAGGTGCTCTGCTAATGAAGAAGATACCGGCCGGAGGATCGGAGAAGATAACAGTCAATCTTCAGAAATCTCACGGATGGTATGATTTTGCAATTACTTCGACCGAGGAAAGTCCTTACTGGCAGCGGTTCGCTGGGCGCGTAGAAACCGGAAGAGAAAGTTTTACCGATCCATTGATTAGCTAAGGAAAGCATAACAGATCTCGTATATCGATTAACATATAAGTATTTTTGCATTAGTGTTCTACTAGAAAATATGCATAATAAACGATGAGAGGATTCGATCATTAATTTCAATATTAAGTGGCCTTCGCTCCTGTTTAAATAATTCACTTTTCTTCGTAGTTCATGTTCACGAACGAAGAACATTTAATTTAGCTGAGCCGACACACGTTTAAAAAAATAAATTCATGCATACACTGATTAAAATCCTTGTCCCTTTTATATTTCTGAATATAGGTTCGGGTTGCCTCATGGCGCAGCCCTATGTCCAGAATAGATCGCCCTTACAACGAAAACCATTTATGGAGTTGCCTCTTGGCGCAATTAAAGCTAAAGGCTGGCTACAAGAAATGTTAATTAGTCAAAAGAACGGAGCAACGGGTCAACTCGATAAATTATACCCTTTGGTAATGGGAGAACGTAACGGCTGGTTAGGTGGTGATGGCGATCAATGGGAACGAGGCCCCTATTGGGTTGACGGCCTGCTGCCACTAGCCTACCAATTGGACGACGAAAAGCTAAAAAAGAAAGCCCAGCAATGGGTGGATTGGGCTATTAACAGCCAAAGGGAAGATGGGTATTTTGGCCCCGCTAAAGATTACGAATATGAAGAAGGAATCCAACGTGACAATGCGCACGATTGGTGGCCTAAAATGGTCATGTTGAAAATATTGCAACAATATTATGCCGCAACACAGGATAACCGTGTGGTCGACTTATTTAGTAAATACTTTGCGTATCAACTTAAAACGCTTGAAGAGAAACCACTGGGCCATTGGACCTTTTGGGCGGAGTATCGATCAGCGGACAATCTTCAAGCGGTATATTGGCTTTATAACATCACTGGAGAAAGCAACCTGTTAGAACTCGCTGAAATATTACATGGACAAGGCTTTGATTTCACACAAAAGTTCCTTGACAGAAATATGCTTGCCACCCATCGTAGCATTCACTGTGTAAACTTAGCCCAAGGATTAAAAGAACCTGTGATCTATTTTCAACAAAACAACGATCCTAAGTATTTAAGTGCAGTAAAACAGGGCCTTTCCGATATAAAGCTCTTTAATGGTCAGGCTCAAGGGATGTATGGTGGCGATGAGGCGCTACACGGAAGCAATCCAACGCAAGGCTCTGAGTTATGTTCTGCGGTTGAACTGATGTTTTCATTGGAAAAAATGCTGGAAATTACAGGCGATGTAGGCTTTGCGGAGCATCTTGAGAAAATCGCATTCAACGCATTACCAACACAAATATCCGATGACTTCATGCGTCGTCAGTATTTTCAGCAGGCGAATCAGGTACAGATTACCAGGCAGATGTACAATTTCGACGTTAACCACGACGGTACAGATCTTGTTTTTGGATTGCTGACGGGCTACCCTTGCTGTACTTCCAATATGCATCAAGGATGGCCTAAATTTACACAAAACCTATACTACGCGACAGCCAACAATGGCGTAGGTTCTATGATATTCGCACCTTCATCCGTCGACGTAAGGGTTGGCAAACAAGGTAAGATGATCCATATCGAGCAGGAAACTTTTTATCCGTTTGAAAGCGAAATAAGCCTGAAGATTACACATCAGGAAAAGACGATCGAATTTCCCTATCAGATACGTATCCCCTCTTGGACCAAAGATCCAAAAATTTTCGTTAACGGACAAGAAGTCCAGTCAGGTTCAAAACCAGGAACCGTTGTAGAGATCATGCGCGAATGGAGAAGCAACGATATTATTGTGCTGGAGTTCCCAATGGAGTTTAATTATCAGACCTATCATGAGAGCTCTAGATCTATCGAACGAGGACCGTTAGTCTATGCTCTTGATATTCCGGGTGAAGAAAGAGAGGTGTTTCTAGAAGATCAAGAAAAGGTGGCATTTGGAAATTCTTTTATAGAAGTTCGACCAACCGGAGACTGGAATTATGGACTCCCCCTTTTTAATAGAGAGGAAATGAAGTCTATGTTTACAGTAAATAAAAACGCGGATATTGATAAATTACATCCGTGGAACCGTGAGAATACACCGATAGAAGTTACCTGTAACGCTCGACAACTTCCTTTTTGGAAGATGTATAACGGCATGGCTGGTCCGATGCCATCGGCGGACATGCATGGCGTAGACATTAATGACTTAAAAGAGGTCGAAGTACGGCTTGTACCTTATGGGTGTACTACGCTAAGAATTTCTCAGTTCCCGATGATAAGGAAATAATAAGCACAGCCGGTACACCTCCTCTAAGCAATGATTTAGTTTTGTCAAAATGGGAGCTGATTCTATCAATTATCAGTTGCGATTCCTTTTGCCACATTTGAAACCTCTTACGTACTCGAAAATCCCCTGAAATATACAAGCTATCCATATTTATTTTATATATTTCAATAAGGTCCAGAATAATACTTTTTTTTATATAAAAGTTAAAGAGTATCATTTTTAATCCCATTTTGAATTCAAAAATAATATAATTTTGTATTCAAAATGGGCGCTCGAAGACCTAGGCAAAATAACGTTAAAATATGTATGTTATGAAGTGGAAAAACGACATTACCAAGTTATTGAATATTAAATACCCATTAATTCAAGCCCCTATGTTAGGCGTAACGACCCCTGCAATGGTAGCGGCGGCATCCAGAGCCGGCTGTTTGGGTTCTTTGCCGTTAGGTGATCTTCCTGCGGATAAATGTGCAGAAGCTATACATGCCACAAAGCGCTTGATTAGTGCTGATTTCGCTGTCAACATCTTTGTGCACAAAATTCCAGAAATCACAAAGGAATTGGAAGAAAAATATCAGTCTGCAAAAAATTTCATCGAACATCTAGCTGAACGACACGGTTTAGTCGTTAGTCTACCTGAACTTGCGGAAATAAGCACAAACAGTTATCAAGAGCAATTAGATGCTATCATTTCGCAGGGT
>NZ_JABMCQ010000256.1 GCF_013179575.1 Sphingobacterium shayense
ATTTTTGCCCGTGTTGGAATATCAAAGGGCCTTATTTTTTTGTAGATTTGTTCAAGAAGAAAGGGGCAGAGAAATTAGCATGTATTTAATATTTGACACCGAAACCACGGGTTTACCAAAGCGCTGGGATGCGCCGATTACTGACACCGATAATTGGCCACGTTGTATCCAGATAGCTTGGCAATTGCATGACGAAATGGGTCGCCTTGTTGAGCATCAGGACTTCCTAATACGTCCGGACGGCTTTAATATACCTTACGACTCGGAAAAAATTCATGGTATTTCGACGGCTCTTGCTGAGCGGGATGGGGTCCCTTTAACCGAGGTTCTCAAAGTATTCAATGAAGCGTTAGCGAAAGCCAAATTCATAGTAGGACAGAACATAGGTTTTGATATTAACATCATGGGAAGTGAATTCTACCGATATGGAGTAGAATCACCAATGGCCGCGATGCCTATATTAGATACCTGTACAGAAGTAACCGCAAACCTTGTTCAACTTCCCGGTGGCCGAGGAGGCCGTTTTAAGCTCCCCAATCTAACTGAATTACACAGTTTTCTATTTGGGATACCTTTCTCTGAGGCGCATAATGCAACGGCCGATGTGGAAGCGACTACCCGTTGTTTTTTTGAACTGGTGCGCAAAGAGATCTTTACCACAGCAGAACTTCAGGTAGACCAAGGTTATTTCGTAAATTTCCTCAGACATAACCCCACAACAATTGAGCCTGTAGGCTTAAAACATATCAACCTGAAAGCGGCCTCACAAGAAATTCTTAAAGAAATTGAAGTCGATATACCTGTTGTAAAAATTGACGATGCATTAAAAGATGCGTTGGACGTCGCCGAATTTGCTCATTTACACAATCACTCACAATTTTCGGTTCTGCAATCCACAATTTCTATTGCTGCGCTTGTGGAATCGGCAGGACAGGCAAATATGCCCGCCGTTGCATTGACCGACCATGGAAACATGATGGGAGCATTCCACTTTGTAAGCAAAGCTATTAGCTATAATAAGGAAATCGAAGCAAAAAATGCAGAAGCAATTGAAAACGGTGAGGAACCTACAGGTAAGATCGTAAAGCCAATTGTAGGATGCGAGTTCTTTGTATGTGAGGATCATAAAGATAAAACGCGTAAGGACAACGGGTACCAAGTTGTTTTCTTGGCAAAAAACAAAGCAGGTTATCATAATCTAGCGAAAATGGCTTCGATCGCTTATACCGAGGGATTCTATTATGTCCCACGTATCGACAAAGCCGTGATTCAGCAATACAAAGAGGATTTAATTGTTCTCTCGGGAAACCTATATGGGGAGGTACCCAGTAAAGTATTAAATATTGGGGAATCCCAAGCCGAGGAAGCGCTATTGTGGTGGAAGGAGCAATTTTCGGATGACTTCTATATCGAACTTATGCGACATGGGCAAGAAGACGAAGATAGGGTAAATCAAACATTAATTGACTTAGCAGAACGCCATCAAGTAAAACTTGTTGCCACAAATAACACCTATTATTTAAAGAAGGAAGATGCCCACGCACATGACATCTTATTGTGCGTTAAGGACGGTGAAAAACTCTCGACCCCAAAAGGACGCGGTCGCGGATTCCGTTTTGGCTTGCCCAATCAGGAATATTATTTTAAGTCGCAAGATCAAATGAAGGAGGCCTTTTCTGACGTGCCTACCGCAATTATCAATATACAAGATATCCTAGATAAAATTGAGATCTACTCCCTTAATCGCGACGTCCTGCTGCCAAAATTTAATATTCCCAAAGAATTCCAATTTGAAGAGGATGATGTTGACGGCGGAAAACGTGGTGAAAATGCTTTCCTGCGTCATTTGACTTACGAAGGCGCGAAAGAACGCTATGAGAATATCGATGAGCTGATTACCGAGCGATTGGATTTTGAACTAGCAACCATTGAAAAAACAGGATATCCTGGTTACTTTTTGATCGTTCATGACTTTATAGCAGCGGCACGCAGTATGGGGGTATCCGTTGGACCGGGCCGTGGTTCAGCCGCAGGATCGGCGGTCGCGTATTGCTTAGGTATCACGAATCTCGACCCCATTCAATATGACTTACTATTCGAACGTTTCTTAAATCCTGATCGTGTATCGATGCCCGATATTGATATTGATTTTGATGACGAGGGACGTGGACGTGTCATGCAGTACGTTATTAATAAATATGGAGCCTCACAAGTAGCCCAGATTATTACCTACGGTACAATGGCGGCGAAATCTTCAATCAAAGATACTGCCCGGGTCTTAGATCTGCCACTTCAGGATGCTAATGAGATTGCTAAGCTTATTCCAAACCTAAAACTTGCCAAAATCTTCTCCATGGACGATAAGGGGTTGAAGGATGTCCTACGTTCCGAAGAGCTCGAAGCGGTTAATAGATTAAAGTCATTAGCCGATGGAGCTGGACTGGAGGCCGAGACAATCAAGCAAGCTAGGATTCTTGAGGGATCAATGCGTAACACGGGTATTCATGCTTGTGGTGTAATTATTACGCCAGATGACATTACTAAATTTGTACCGGTTTCCTTAGCCAAAGATTCCGACCTTTTCGTTACGCAGTTTGACAACTCCGTAGTGGAGAGTGCTGGACTGCTCAAGATGGACTTTTTAGGGCTGAAGACACTTACTTTAATTAAGGACACGGTCAGCAACGTAAAACTTCGACACGGAATCGATTTAGACCCTGATAAGTTCCCTATTGATGACGTCTTGACGTATGAGCTCTTCCAACGCGGTGAAACTATTGGTGTTTTTCAGTACGAATCCCCTGGAATGCAAAAATACATGAAGGAACTGAAGCCAACTGTTTTTGCTGATTTAATTGCAATGAATGCCCTATATCGCCCAGGTCCAATGGAATATATACCATTGTTCATTAAGCGTAAACATGGTATAGAGGAGATTAAATACGATTTAGACGCTTGTGAAGAATACTTACAGGAAACCTATGGTATAACTGTGTATCAAGAGCAAGTAATGCTTCTGTCGCAAAAACTCGCTGGTTTTTCCAAAGGTGATGCCGATGTTTTACGGAAAGCCATGGGTAAGAAACAAAAAGCAGTCCTCGATAAAATGAAACCGAAGTTTGTCGGACAAGCGGCGGAAAATGGACATGACCCGAAAGTTTTGGAGAAAATATGGGTCGATTGGGAAGCTTTCGCATCTTATGCATTCAATAAATCTCACTCGACCTGTTATGCTTGGGTAGCTTATCAAACGGCATATTTAAAAGCCCATTATCCTGCTGAATATATGGCCGCTGTGCTTTCCAACAACATGAATGATATTAAGCAGGTAACTTTCTTTATGGAAGAGTGTAAACGAATGGGGCTACTTGTACTAAGTCCCGATGTAAATGAATCTCACTATAAGTTTACAGTGAACGACCAGGGAGCTATTCGTTTTGGAATGGGAGCGGTAAAAGGAGTGGGGGCGGGAGCTGTCGACACGATCGTACAAACCCGGATGAAAGGCGGCCGCTATAAATCTGTGTTTGATTTGGCCAAACGCATTGATTTACGCTCAGCAAATAAAAAAGCTTTTGAAAGTTTAGCCTACGCTGGTGGTCTTGATAGCTTTGCAGACACGCACCGTGCGCAGTATTTTTATTGTGACGGCGATAACAGCACGGGATTAGAAAAAGCTATTAAATATGGAAACCGCGTAAAAGAAAACGAAAACTCAGCTCAGGGAAGTCTCTTTG
>NZ_JABMCQ010000257.1 GCF_013179575.1 Sphingobacterium shayense
GTACCGGCCAGCAAAATTCTTTGTTTTTAATTGTAACACACGACCATCGATTTCAGGGTGTTCGAAATGAGGCGGGAGATACCATAATTCCAGTTGAATATCATTATTATGGGGGACACGCTGAACATCAGAAGCTACAACACTTGATTCTTGATTTTGTTGGCTTGCCAGAAGGAATTCTCCTTAAAGCAGATTCAGCACGGGTTGCGCAGACTTTTTACACAACATTCGATAGACAGGGCAAAATATTATATCATCCCTTCGCGTATGATAATGGCCCGGACTATGTTCATGAAGGCTTACGGCGTTTTGTAGACGTTCAAAAAGGTAAAATGGGATTGGTACGTCCAGATGGTAAAATAGTTATCTCAGCAGAGTATGATTTTCTGAGCCCGTTGGAAAATGGATATACAACCGCACATAATGGTGTCAAGCGGATTACAGAAGATGGTGGAGAACATTGGTCGATTACCCCAAGGGCAGAGGGAGCGCATGTTAAAGTTGTCTTAAATAGAGAAGGCAAAATTGTCCGGGGAAAGAAAAACAAAACGGGTAAATATACTGTTTTCGATAGAAATGACTCATTATATTATCCTAAGTATTACCTTGAAAATAAGAAAGAGAAAATAATGCTGGACTCGTTAGGGAACCGGTTGGAGGTAAAAAAGTTGTTTGCTTTCGAAGGTCACGCTTTAGATTTAAAAATATTCGATCGTCCTAGATCCGGTTTTCCTTATTATGTTATAGGCGAAGTGGCTTCTTGGAAAGATTATGTTTTAGTAGATGAAAATGGTAAGCTTTATTATTACGATTACTTGAAACCGGCAGTTCCTTTAAGCAAGTATTTACAGCGGTATAAATTGGAACAATAGAATAGCAAGCGTCAAGCTCAACGCAATTTTTGATATGAATAAGATTTTTCTTGTTTTAATATTTTGGTCCGTTTACTTAGAATGTAAATGTCAGCATTTCTTGTGGGGAGATCAGAAAGACACTGTGGTTATGCTGCTGGATACTACGTCGAGCGGCTGGGATAAAATTAGCCCTCGAAAATCGTACGCCCAAGGTAGCGTGGCGCCTGTTCGGCAAAAGAAGTTCTGGCGGGCAGGTTCAGAATGGTTTTTAGCGCAAGCCTTTCCTGCTTTGTTTAACCGTTTTATTACTAGGGATCCCTATTCCTATATTTCATTCCAAAATTTTCTTGACCATCAACGATTGTCAGCATGGGATTGGGATGACAATCAATTTACGACTAATCAGATAGATCATCCTTATCACGGTCAACTGTATTTTAATGCTTTTCGAAGTAACGGATATAATTTCTATCAGTCAAGTCTTGCTACTTTTGCGGGTAGTTATATGTGGGAGACAGCTGGCGAAACTCAACATCCCTCGATTAATGATCTTATCAATACTAGTTTTGGAGGCGTTATTTTAGGTGAAATGACACATCGTTTGGCTCGCCATATCTTAGGTAGGGCAGCGCGCGCTCCTAGAAAACGTGTTTCTAATGAGATAGGTGCTTTTTTTGTGAACCCAGTAAATGGATTAAATCGTTTATTGGATAATAAATGGGGTAAAGCTGATGAATATAATAAAGTCGATTCATCTACGGTTTGGACAGAAATAAATTTGGGTGTTCGTCGCTTTGATGCTAAAGAGGGGGATATCATCGAGGAAGGCAAGAATGGTTTCTATGGACGCTTGAGACTTTGGTATAGTGCAGGACCGGAAAACATAAAGAAGCCATTTGACCAGTTCTATGTAAACTTAGAGCTTGGTAAAGGCGATAGCACGTTTGTCAATGCCGTAAACGTCCATGCGTTGTTGTATGGGAATCAGTTTTTTTCAACGAGGAAAGGTAATCATTATGGAGTACTCAGTGCAAATTATGATTTTTATGATAACGATGCCTTTTTCTACGGAGCGCAAAGTCTAAATTACAATTGGAATTCCGAGTTTCAGTATCGCAAGCAAAATCGGTTAAACTTGAGCGTTGGCGTAGGAGCAGTGTTACTTGCTGCTGTCCCGGACCCTTACTTGTTATACGGAGCTAGTCGAAATTATAATTATGGATCCGGCGCAAGTTATCGTTTTCGTGGCGAGCTAAGCATCTTAAACCGATTGATGGTCACGGGCGATTATAATGGTGGGGTGTTTTATACAATAAGTGGAAACGATTCTTATTATTTGTTAAATGCAGCAACGTTAGAGGCTAGCTTACGAATTGTTAAGAACTTTTCGTTGCAGGTATCCACCGGATATTTTGGTTTACAGGGGAATTTCAAGGAAGAGATATATGATGACTTCAATCGCACGTTTCCGTTTGGACGGTTGTCAATCGGTTATAACGTTCGGTTCTAAGGCAATCTGGTTTTTCCTTGTAAAAGATGAAGTTCATAATAAAATTAAAGGCCACTCTAGAAGTGGCCTTTAATTTTATTATGAGTTTTGAAAACTTATTTTTCAAGTTTTTCAAACTCATCAAAGTTGATCTCTTGCTGATTCAAAGTAATATTTGCTTTCAAATAATCAAAGACCTTAAGTGCTTTAGCTTCTTCGAACAATCTATTTGCTTGCTCTCTATCTTGTAACATCTGAATAGCAAACTGTTGTAATTGTTCGTCAGTTGGTTCTTCGTTAATGTTGTACATTTTGATTTGTTGATAGATACGAGATTTAGCAAGATCAATGACCTCATCGTATTTAACTTCCAAAGCATTTGCCGTTACGATACGGTTTTCGATAATGGTCCATTTTAAGTTGCTCACGAAATCTGCAAAACCTTCTTCTAGTTCTTCTTCAGAGATATTAGGGTTTGTAGCCTTTAACCATCTTTTTAGAAATGCTTCAGGAAACTTAACGTCAACTGAATCCATACCGTAAGTATAAATATCGTTACGAAGTTTTTGATCAGAATTCTGTTGGAATAGGTTCTCTACTTCTTCTTTAACTTTAGCGTTGAAATCTTCTTCTTTTGTTACTTCACCAGCAGGGAACAATTTATCAAAAAATTCCTGATTTAGTTCGGATTCTTCTAGACGATTTATATTTTTTACCGTAAGCTCGAATTTAGTTACATCTAAATTATTGACTTCTTCTTCTGTAATGCCCAAAATACGCGAAAGGTCGGCTGCACTAAATGACTTTTTAACATCAATTTTAGCAACATCATCAACTTTAAGACCAGTCAGTGCCTTTTTAGTTTTCGCGTCTTGTATGATATCAGTACGTACCGAAGCAGTTTTTTCGATTCCTTCTTCTTTATCTTGTTTTAAGGTAGCGTATAAAACGTCTCCTTCTTCAGATACTTCTGGATTGGTCATTTTACCGTAACTGCGGCGTAAATTTTTGATACGTTCCGTCAAAGTTGCTTCATCTGCTTTGATATCATATGCTGTGAACGTAGTTTCTTTCGTAAATGGAATATCAAACTCAGGTGCTAAACCAATTTCGTAGTTGAATTCGAAGTTATCTTTGTAGTCCCAGTTATATTTTGCATCTGCATCGCTGTCTACCGGGAGCGGTTGACCTAAAACTTCCAATTTGTTCTCACCAATGTATTCAGCAATCTTGTCGTTAACTATTTTGTTGATTTCATCAAACAAAATAGATTTACCAAAAGTGCGTCTGATGTGTCCTTGAGG
>NZ_JABMCQ010000258.1 GCF_013179575.1 Sphingobacterium shayense
TAATAAATGGCAGGGTGCGTTTGCGGTCGTTGTTATGCTATTAACAGCATTCACACAATTCTTAAAATACAAAAGAACAGACTCACGCAAATTTTGGGCAGCGACCATTGGTTCATTAATAATAGCACTTCTCATTTCAGCTGCAGTTGTATATTTTGCGATGCTATATACGAATGTGATGTATATTTTACTCACTTTCACATGTATCTTTTGTTTGCTAGCAAATTTACGTGTACTTGGTGATGCCTTCAAAGGAAAATGGCGTCTTGCAGGCTCAGCAGTATCGCATATTGGCTTCGCTCTGTTATTATTAGGAGCACTTACTGCGGCTGCAACTAACGAGGTTATTTCTATCAATGAAAGCAAATATATCGCCGTACAGAACTTTGGAAAAGAAGGAGATCAATTCTCCGACCCAGGAGAGAATCTTTTCCTAAATGAAAATGAGCCCGTGCAGATGGGGGAATATCGAATCACCTATACCGGCGATAGCGTAGTCGCTCCCAACGTATATTATAACATCAAATACGACCGTATTGACGAAGAAAGTGGGAAAGTAACGGAATCCTTCGTACTAAAACCGTTTGCGCAGAACAATCCAGATATGGGCGGTCTAATTGGTACTCCCGCTACTCGTCACTATTTAACACATGATATTTACACCCTAATAACGGCAGCTGCAGCCGACTCGCAGCCAATACAAGCAACGCCAGACGAAGAAAAAACGGGCTACGAGGATTATGATGAGCCTGCTACCTATCAAGTGAGTGTGGGCGATACGCTCCGCTATAGAAATGGATTTTATATTATTGAAGGAGTCAACAAAGATGCCGTTATAAATAACATCCCAAAAGGCCCTGAAGATTTAGCTGTTGGATTAAAAATAAAAGTAATTGCCAAAGACCAAAAAGAGTATAGTGCCGAACCTGTGTTCTTAATTAAAGACGGAAATTCCTTCGACTTCAACAAAGACATCGACGAGCAAGGTCTACGGTTCCGCTTCACGAATATTCTTCCAAAAGAAGACAAACTGGAAATTATGCTGTATCAGAAACCGCTTCCGGAAAAGAAATGGATCGTATTTAAAGCTATTAAATTCCCGTACATTAACTTCTTTTGGGCGGGCACGATCATTATGACTATTGGCTTTATCATGGCAATTTATCGCCGGGTAAAAGATCAAAAGATCTCAAAAATATAGAGAGAAACCACGATGGAAATTGTAGTTATAGGCAGTGGAAATATCGCAACGCACCTCGCAAAAGGACTCCATGCACTCGGTCACACTATACTGCAAGTGTACAGTAAAAATATAGCCAATGCGCATGCATTGGCTTCATTGTTTTCCGCTTCTGCAACAGACCAATTAAACGTTATAAACCCGTCAGCCTCTCTATATCTAATAGCTGTAACCGATAAGGCAATACAAGATATCACCACCGTCCTTCCTAAATCAATTCAAGGAATTATCACACATACTTCGGGCGCAACACCAATCTCTATATTACAAAAATTCAGCAATTACGGCGTAATCTATCCAGCCCAAAGTTTAACCAAAGGAATATCAACCAATTTAAACGATGTCCCCTTTGGTATAGAGGGTAGTAATAAGAAAGTCAGCGCCACGTTGGTTGCAATGATGCTCCAGTTGTCTACAAAAACGTTCCCTTGTAGCACGCAACAACGGCTAGCATTACATACCGCAGCAGTATTCGCGAATAACTTCAGCAATGCTCTTTTCCAAATCGCCTATGAAATTATGAACGCGAATAATTTATCGTTCGATCTTCTAAAGCCGCTCATTCTGGAAACAGCTAAAAAGGTTCAAGACCATCTCCCTAGCGAGGCGCAAACTGGCCCTGCTAAACGAAATGACATTCCGACGATACAGAGGCATTTACAGTTTCTCAGCCAAAACCCGAATTGGGTTAAAATATATCAACAACTAACCGAAGAAATAAGCAGCAAAAGCAATATTTAGGGAATTTTTTATAAAAGAAGTAATTTTACACCGAATACTATTCTTTTTTAGCTTTCCACTAAATAAGTTCCTAATTTTGCACTGTCCATTCTATTAAAAATGGAAGGTTTACATATACAAATAGCTAGAAGAAACAATTTAATTATGTTGTATCTCTGAAATGAAAGTAAAGGATCAAACAAACTTATAGAACCACCGTTTAAACTAAGTAAGCAAAATATTTCTCATATCAATCATGGCAGTTAGAAAACTAATTCTCGCGACAATAGTTATCATCAACTTGATCATCCTATCTTTCGGCATCGTCTTTACCAAACAATGGTTCTGGTTATTGATTGTACCGTTCCCTTTGATGATACTAGCATTTTATGATAGCTATGGCAGTAAACACGCAATTTTAAGAAACTATCCTATTTTAGGCTATTTCCGGTTCTTTTTTGAGAGTATCCGGCCGGAAATGCGTCAATACTTCTGGGAATCGGACACCGATGGCCGCCCGTTTAACAGACGCCAACGCTCAATCGTTTACCAGCGAGCAAAAAACGAGAGAGAAACTGTTGCTTTCGGTATGCAGACTGATCCACAAACAATCGGTAACGAATGGGTTGCACACTCCGTGTTCCCATGTCATATCGAAAGCCATGATTTACGAACTATGGTAGGTAATTTGCACTGTAAACAACCCTACAGCTTAAGCGTTTTCAATATTTCTGCAATGAGTTACGGTGCCCTTAGTAAAAATGCGATTATGGCGCTAAATAAAGGAGCCGCTTTACAAAATTTTGCACACAACACCGGTGAGGGGGGATTAAGTCCTTATCACATTAATGGAGGCGACCTTATTTGGCAAATTGGTACGGGTTATTTTGGCTGTCGGAACGAAATGGGAATGTTTGATGCTGAACTCTTCACAGAAAAAGCAAACCGTCCTTACGTTAAGATGATTGAGATTAAGCTTTCTCAGGGTGCGAAACCTGGTCACGGCGGGATACTTCCTGCGGCAAAAAACACACCGGAGGTCGCTGCTATTCGCCACGTTGTTCCTGGAACAGATGTCATGTCGCCGCCGGCACATAGCGCCTTTTCATCACCGGACGAAATGATTCAGTTCATTCAAAAACTTCGCGAGCTATCGGGTTACAAACCTATTGGCTTCAAACTGTGTATAGGTGATAAGCAAGAATTTATCGATATCTGTCATGCGATGCTTACCTCCCAAATTTATCCAGATTTTATTGCAATAGATGGTTCAGAAGGGGGTACTGGAGCGGCGCCCCTTGAATTCACAGATAACATAGGCATGCCACTGTATGATGCTTTATCGTTCGTGACCACTACACTTATAAAATTCGGATTAAAGAAACATATCAAGCTGATCGTATCGAGCAGGATAGTAACAGGATTTGATTTATTAAAAGTTATTGCTCTTGGGGCGGATGCATGCTACAGTGCTCGAGGGATGATGTTTGCACTTGGATGTATCCAAGCGCTAAAATGCAACGAAGATGTATGTCCAGTTGGTGTCGCCACACAACAACCACATCTATACAA
>NZ_JABMCQ010000259.1 GCF_013179575.1 Sphingobacterium shayense
ACAGCTTGTTCATCGCGAGAAAACCAACTGAGTAATATCGAAATTCCCAAAAACACCAGACCGACTATGATCAAGTATCGAAACTTTCTTGGACTTACATACCCCTTTTCGTTAACTTTCGTTCTCAAAATACAATTTATAGTAGCTTAAATTTCGATCCTGATCAAATCCAGTTTCTAGATAGTCGCGTTTACCGTGAATATAAACATGGAAGTTTTTATCAAGTTTGATGACAGACTTATAAGATGAACTCATCTTTTTCACCGCAGGTGACGCTATCTCAAAATTAGATTGAAAAGGAGTGTCAAATTCTTCTTCAAAATTCTCTTGATAGGACTTAAAGAGTGTTGCGGCCTGAGGATTTGCAATTACTTCTTCTTCAAATTCCTGCTGATCGAAGGTTTCTTTAGTTTTAAAATAATTCATTGAACGATTCAGAAGGTCGATTTTATCAGCAGGCTGCAATTCAAAGGTCTCATCCAGCTTCTCATTGACAAAATTCTTATACACCTTCATCAAGTTTCCGGTCTGTTGATAGTTGTCATTCCTCGTCCGAACTTTCAAGAATTCGTCTTTCCAATAAAGCGCTTCCGATTGGTTCGTCTGATCAACGACGAGAATTTTAAAGCCTTCTTCTTGCTCATCATTTATAATAACGACTCCTTTATCTAGCTTATTGATATTTATCGCATCTTGTTCATACTCTAACCCAAATCCGGAGGATTCGGGATATACTTTTAGGTAAGCTTCTTTATTTTCAGACTTAAAAATTCCGATCGCGTTTTGGTCCCTCCCCTCCATCTGAATATTATCAAGCGCCACCACGTAAATTTCACCTCCTTTAATTTTTGGATGCTGTGACACTTCATAAAGATGTTTCGCAATCTGTTCAGACATCTCATGAAATTCCATTTTACCTTCAAAAAATTGCTTCACGAAATAATACATCTCGTTTAATTGCAAGTCGTCATTGGGATGATAAAACCGATAAACCTCATTGGCCTTCGCGAATGGCTTCATAAAATATTGCATTAGCAAGTCAGGTAGAACTTCATCATTGGCCATATCTATTGGCGAGTCTGACAATACGTAAAATTCATCTTGTGCTTTATTGCCAACTCGATGTATAGAAAGTTGTTTAAACGTTGCGTCTTGGTGGAAAAACATATTAATTTTAAATAAAATTTAATCGGCGGCAATGCTGCCCATACAAATAACCTCAAAAAATTCGAAAATACGATAGCTTGTTGAAAAATGGCAAGCCGCGATCACACCTGTTACGTAAACATGCTACTCTACTTAAAAATCGAAGACATCAATTGCTGCCCTAAAAGATGCGACATGAGCATTAACAATATCTTTTATATGCATGGAATAACCTCCTCCCATACTCACTTGAACAGGCACGCCAAACTCCTTACACTTTAAAAAGACAAGCTCATCGCGGATGCGACACGCATCCGCACTAAGGTTAAGTTTACCAAGCTTATCAGTAGACAATACGTCAACCCCCGCTTGGAAAAACACAAAATCAGGACGAAAAACATCAAAAACATTCTTTAGATGACGTTTCAAAAGTAAAAGATATTCATCATCTTGGACCCCATCTGCCAACGGAACGTCTTTACTAGATTTTTCTTTAATGAAAGGGAAATTCCTTTCTGCATGCATGGAGAATGTAAATACATTTCTATGTTCCTTAAAAATATGGGCTGTACCATTCCCTTGATGTACATCTAAATCAACAATTAACACTCGTTTAGCTAATTTGTTTTCTATCAGAAACGCTGCCGCAACGGCCTGGTCATTGAAAAGACAAAATCCTTCTCCGAAATTCCTTCCAGCATGATGAGTTCCTCCAGCAATATTGAAAGACACGCCATTTTTAACTGCAAATTGACTCGAATCTATGGTGCCCTGCACGAGCAAACATTCTCGATCTACCAATTCCTGACTTAGAGGAAACCCTATCCGTCTAACCATTTTTTCAGTTAATCTTAAATTCAAGACATCCTCTACATAATTCTGGTCATGTGCCAAACTGAGAGTTCCTGGAGAAACCGTTGTTGGTAAAAAAAAGTTTTCGGGTGCGACGATCCCCTCATGTAATAATTGATCAGGAATCAATTCATATTTGAGCATGGGAAAACGATGTCCTTCGCGTACTGGAAGCACATAATTTGGATGATAGGCAATATGTAACACTAAATTCAAAAAAATATACTTGATAAATGTAAACAAAAAGCAATCAAACCTAAAAGTTTAAGCAAACATTACTTATTTACGATAGTACAGTAACTACGGAGAGTTATACCGCTCACATTTATTTATGGAACATAGGCCTCACCAAAACCGTAGCGCGGCGACGTTAGCAGGGGAATGTTTCTAGTGAAATTGAACTTTAATATATGTAGGGCATATACGACATAATCAAAACAATCGGGCACGTTATTTGTATTATCTGATACTAACACTAACAAATACCAACATGAAAAGGACATCATTAACAACATTTTTCGTACTAGCATTCGTTGCGCTAGTTATGTTAATCGCGACTACGTGTTCGGGAATTGGTTAAAAACTCTATCCTACCCTCGACAAACAATTTCTCAAAATTTGAAATATAGGAATCATGTATTTATCACCCTTCCTCCTATCGCTTGAAATATTTAAACACAAAAGGATTTGATATTATAGCGTCCTTTATATTCAATACTCGATAGAATGTTAATTTTTCTCCCAAAAATCAGCATGCTTTATGCCTAACGCCTTAGGGTCAAAATCTGGGTTTTCATCCCCTGCTTTACGTTTAGTCTTATAATCTTTCCATACCTTCATTGCTGGTTTGCTTAATAATAAAATAGCGATTAAGTTTACCCAAGCCATCAATCCAACACCTATATCCCCTAAATCCCATGCTAATCCAGCGGTACGAACTGAACCAAAATAAGTCGCAATTAAAAATCCAATACGTAACAACCAAATGAGCATTTTTGTATTGCCGTTTTTAAATAGGTATGCGATATTTGTTTCTGCATAATAGTAATAAGCCATGATGGTGGTAAATGCAAAAAAGAACAGCGAAATTGCGATAAATTGATTACCAATAGCGGGAAAATGACTTGATACCGCCGCTTGTGTGAAGCCATCAGGTAATACCCCAGGAACATACTCTACAATGAACTTAACGGCATTCCCTGCCGCATCAAATTCTCCTCCTGTATTGTAGGCGCCAGTAAATAAAATCATCAATGCTGTCGCGGTACATACAAACAACGTATCCACATAGACTGAAAATGCTTGAACTAACCCCTGCTGTGCAGGGTGCTTAACATCAGCTGCTGCCGCAGGATGGGGAGCCGTTCCTTGTCCGGCCTCGTTGGAATATATCCCACGTTTTACTCCCCAAGAGATGGCCATACCAACGACTCCCCCAAATGTCGCATCCGTACTGAAGGCCGATGAAAATATTAAAGAAAATACTTGAGGAATTTCAGTGATATTTGC
>NZ_JABMCQ010000026.1 GCF_013179575.1 Sphingobacterium shayense
AGTAGGATTATTTAGGGGATCGGCGTCTATGCCCCAGCCTTTTATCCGTTTACTCATTTCTTTTAGATCTCTCATAAAATTAACTCGTATAAACCCACACTACCTTTAACTTGTGGGAGGAATGGAGTCACTATTCCTTCTTTATTTAAACAATAATTTCTCATGTGCACAATCTAAATCATATTAGTGTTTAGAATTGATAGGAATTGTAGATAGTTCGTTAAGACAATGTCATATGCACGAGTAACATTTGTCTTAAATTGCAAACTTAATAGCTTGGTATGAGAACCGGTTTGATACAATGGTCAAGTTTTGAGGAAAATATGCGGTACGCATCCGAAATATCCTCCAAATCAAATCGGTGTGTAATAATTTCTTTTGGGGTTATCACTTTATCTTGAACGTGTTGAATTAGTTTTGGTAACAAACGCTTAACCGATGTCTGATTCGCGCGGATTGTAATCCCCTTATTAACGACATTCCCAATGGGAACCAGATTATCCGTGGGACCGTAAACTCCTACGATTGATACTACGCCGCCTTTTCGGACCGAATTTATCGCCCAATGGAGTGCGGTCGCCGAACCAGCCTGAAGTAGTAATTTTTTTCCTGTCAACGTTTGCATAGCGTTTCCGCACGCGTCAGATCCCACGGCGTCAATGCATACATCAGCGCCGAGCCAGTCCGTTATGTGTTTGACGAAAAGAACTGGATCCTCCATTGATCGGAAGTTATACGTCTCGCATGGTGCATATTTTTTGACAAAATCTAGTCGGTATTCTAAATGATCGATAACTATAACCCGACCAGCGCCAAATAGCCAGGAGCAGCGCGCAGCCATTATACCGATCGGTCCTGCTCCGAATATAACAACAGTATCGCCTTTCTTTATACCGGCCATTTCAGCGGCCTGATATCCAGTGGGAACTACATCGGTTAACAGGAGGGCATCCTCGTCATCCATATCAGCCGGAATCACCGTAGGCCCGACATTAGCATAGGGCACACGGACATATTCGGCTTGCCCCCCATCAAATCCGCCGGCGGTATGTGAATAGCCGAAAATTCCCCCAACGGCGGTGGCCATGGAATTTGACTCATGACAGTTCGAAAATAAACCGCTGCGGCAAAACACGCATTTTCCACACGCGATATTGAAAGGCACCAGTACTTTATCTCCAACTTGGAGATTGTCAACTTGGGTTCCTAGCTCTTTTACAATACCAATGAATTCATGGCCAAAAGTACTGCCAACCCTCGTGTCAGGAACCATTCCGTGATAAAGATGAAGATCTGAGCCACATATACAGGCGCGAGTAACCTGAACAATTGCGTCTTGGGGATGCAGTATCTCTGGCATAGGTTTGTCGTCAACCCTTATCCTAAACGGGCCTCTATAATTCATTGCTCTCATATTATTGGAATTTATCTATTTAAAATATATATCGTACCGGATTGTCCTTCATCTATCTGTTCCAGCACGTCAATACTGCTTGTAAACTATTTGAATTCAATGGTAAGTCTGCCGACTATGATATGACCGTGGACATACCGGGAGAAATCCTATCGACTAATAAAGGAACGCAGTAAAGAAAATAACGTTTTTAAATTCGGCAATTTGTTTAATTAGGATCAGATCTCTACCAGTTGGATCAACGGTTAGCAGCCGAAGGATCGCACCTTTAAAAATTGAATCTACGATATTAAAACAAATCGGCATGGAATTCCGTTCGTAGAAAACACAAGGTGGCTAAAGATAGTTCCTGTCGTCTCCTGGGAAACGGTGCTTAACATATTGGCAGGGCTGGAAGACTCCATCTATTAGAATAAAAATAAAGATTATGAGATCGCTCAGAAAGAAAACAAATATTGGAAATAGGTTTATATCATTCGTTGTAATTTTGCTCGCTTCCGGAGGATGCGTTGATTTAGCTGAAAACCAAGATGCAAAAAATGATCCTACTATAAATCCTGTAGAAAACAGCGAATCAACAAGCGCGGAGCCAGCGCCATCAGTCAGTTCCCCGGCTAATCAAGAGGAATCTACCACGGATATTTCTGTGAATCCAACAGACTATTACGGCGTATACGAAGGAACTAATCCATGTAAAGACTGCGAGGGCGTTTTCACCAAAATAGAGGTAAATAGTAACGAGACGTTCAAAATCAGCACGCGGCGCCTTCCGGACGGTAAGGCTTTTGAAGATAATGGAACGCTCAACGTGATTGAAAATGGCAGCGCAATTCATCTTAGAGGTAAGAATACAAACATGAAACTGCAAATAGGTAATAATCAGCTCTCTCAGATAAATGACAATGGAGCGTTTTTAGAAGCTGACAACGGTCAATATATAAAATTTTACAAAAAATAATCTCGTAGCCTTTCGTAGCAACATAGCTGGTGTATTGTTAATTAGAAAAAGCGATACGATCAGTAATCATCCTTTGATTCGTAAAAGCGTCAATTCGCCTTTTGAACCAAATTCTCGAACTGATCCTATCGCTCTGTTTGTCAAGGTTAATTATATCCTTCGTTCTGTTCCAATTCTGGATTCCGCTGAAGTTCGTCCATCGAAATCGGCCACAAGAGGTCCGATTCCTTAAACGTTGCGCCAGATCCATTTTTAGCACCAACAAGCGGTTGATAGGTCACCTTTCCTTTTTCTGTTTCTGAAATAACCGGAAACATCCCTGTACGCAGACAATCGTCCCACATTTTGAATTCCAAAGGGAGTTCACGTAAACGTTCTGTCCAACATTCTTCAACGAACTGATCGACAGACAATCCTTGTAATTCGCTACGATACGTCGCAACCGTTTTCCCTTTTGTGTCCGCGCGCGCCTTAATCTCGGCCAGATAGCCGGCTGCTTCTGCGGTGACACCCTCTGATTTCGCGATGGATTCCGCAGCTATTAATAATGCCTCAGCATAACGATAGATATTCCAATCTTTAGTCCCTTGTCCAGTTTCTAAAACCGCTCGTTCATCATAGAAATACCAAACGCCGGCTGCATCCGAAGACCAGCTTTCACCACTTTCAGGATTGGTGTATTCCCAATGAAAAAACTGATTTGGCTGAATACGCAAGTCGTCTGTGTTATACACATTTAAAAAACGGTTTGATGGACCATATATCCGCTCAAAAATCGCATATTTATCAAATACCGATGTGGCTGACGAACTGAAAGCATAGGTCGGCCACCACGCACTGTTACTAATTGCTTCATCGAATTCGTATGAATAGATGACTTCCGCCAATCTATCGTCCGTACGGAGCTTATTATACGCGCTACCGAGTTCCAGATTACTGTTAGGCGTTAAATTATGCGGAGAGTTTGTAACGATTCTTATGCTTGTTGCTGCCTCGGCGAACTTGTCTTGCTGCAGGTAGACGTTTGACAGCGTCATTGCCGCGACATATTTGGTAATTCTGTACCCAGCGCTGACAAAAGTCGCCGCCGGTAATACATCGACTGCTTCCGTTAAGTCTGCTTCAATAAGAGCGTAAACATCTGCACTGGCCACGCGGGGGATGAACGGATTTTGTGCGAGATCATATGGTTCTGTGGTCAATGGTACGTCACCGAAGGTTTTTACCAAATAGAAATAGTTAAATGCGCGAAAGAATTTCGCTTCGGCAATCAAAAGTTTCTTCTGGTTTTCGTCCATGGCAATTTCAGGGATATGTTTTATTGCCCCGTTTGCAATGTTGATAGCCCTATAGGAATCGTTCCAAATCGAATTCATCGTGTTGGATACAATGCGCGAATTTTGCTGGCGAGTTAGCTGTCTGGCATACAAACAGACTAGCTCCTGCCCTTCGTAGTTATTCGAGAAGTACCCTGTTAGGAATGTATTGATCGATGCTGTAGGTCCTATGTACGCCGATGGGGCATTCCCGTACCGAACAGGCGCACCAAGCCGGTACATTGATATAATATTTTCTTCTGCTTGTGCTGCATTTTCATAATAAAAACCTTCCGTTACAGTAGATCTTGGATCTTCCTCCAAAAAGCCTTCGCAGCCCGTGCCAGCAAATAACGTGAGTGACAATAGTGCTATTGCTATATTTTTAGTTTTCATAATAATGTCTCCTCTTTCATTTATAGTGTAAGATTTAAACCGAATGTGAATGTCTTCGCTCTAGGATAAGAGAAAAACACCATATTCTGTCCGAATTTATTGCTATCACCCTGTGACGTTGCTTCCGGGTCATATCCTTTGAAATCCTTAGAAGTTATTAGCCAAGGGTTGTTTGCACTCGCATAGATGCGTAGGCCCGAAAGTCCCATGCGACTAAGGAGATCTCTATTGAAAGTATACCCTAGTTGAAGGACATTTACCCTCAAATATGAACCATCAACAATCCAAGAAGAGTCGACATTCGTATCCTGACCAGCATGGCCTCCATTTGTCAAAACAATGGCCTGTTGATTGGTATTTGGGTTTGAACCGTTATACGCGTCGGTCAATATTTCCTTTAATCCATTGGTTATCCCAAAACGGTCATAGGTAGAATGATAAAATTGTTGCATGGTTTCTACGCCGTACACAAATTGGAGGTCCACCATGAGGTCAAAAGATTTATAGCTAAAATTATTAATAAAGCTACCCGACCAATCTGGTGTACCTTTACCTAATACCTCCTGTGTTGCTGAACGCTTCGGTCTACCTATTTGGTTTTGCTCGATATCGCCATTTTCGTAATCTTCAATTGTGTATACGCCATCACGCCGGTAACCGTAGAAGCTATTCAAATTCTCGCCAACCCGGATTATACTGTTCGGACCTCCTACCCAGCTATTGAGCAAGATGTCTTCGTTATTGACTCCCAGTTCTAGAACTTCATTTTTGTTGTAGTTCATGTTTAAAGAGGTGTTCCAAGTGAAATACTCGCGTTGGATCGGTGTTGCTGTAACCATGATATCCACTCCTCGGTTTTGCACCGATCCGATATTCCGCATAACAGACGAGAATCCAGTAGTGTTCGGTAATGGTGCCTCTAACAATAGATCCGTTGTCTTCCTGCTGTAATACGAAACATCAAAGTTTAAACGGTTGTTAAATACCCCCAACTCAACGCCACCATCATAAGTAGCAGTTTTCTCCCATTTTAGGTCCGGATTTGCTACCGTGCTAATGTAAGAATAAGGCATACGCGAACCGTCCATTAAGATCGTTCCGGAAGTAACGTTTGCAAGAGCGCTATAGGGTATGATTTCCGAATTACCGGTCAACCCGTAACTGGTATGTAGTTTCAGGTTGCTGATCCACGGATGGTCAGCTAGAAAATCTTCGTTCGAAACATTCCATGCTAATCCAATAGATGGGAAAAAGGCATATCTGTTATTGTCTCCAAACTTAGATGAACCATCATAACGGCCGGTAACCGTTGCTGAATACCTGTCATTATACGTGTACGCGCCACGGAGGAAATACGAGTTCATCGCCCATCTGTCCCACGCCGATGTTGGCGAGTCTGGGGTACTACCCACTGCCATATTATTCCATTCGAAGAAATCATTAGTAAAACCCTCGGTCCGGGAACCATTTACGCTATAGGTACGTTCCTGCCAGGATAAACCGGCCATCGCATTGATCCGGTGTTTGTCGAATTCCTTGTTGTAGTTTAGGTAGGTTTCTTCTTGCCAATAAAGGATATCTGAATTTTCTATCGCTGCCCATCCATTTGGCATCGAAATGTTATTAAGCATTATCGATGAATATCCTTTGTAGGCTTTTTTATGGTTATCAATACCAAATTGGGTTTTTAGATCAAGCCCGTCGGCAATGTGAAATGTTAATGCAGCATTACCAAATATCTGGGTGTTGTAGCGCATCCTTTTTTGTTTATCTAATATAGCTACAGGATTGGACATTCCCTCGAATGCAAGCGTTTTCGAAACGGTGGATGATGCGGATGAAGTGTAATTGCCCGCGGGATCATAGACCGGATACCAGGGAATCATCTCGATCATGGTACGACGAGCGTCTTGGCCACCACCGTCTTCTGGGGTATACTGACCCCAGGTGTGGTTGGCTGTCAAGTTAATACTCGTAGTCAACCATTCTTTTGGCGTAACATCATAAGCAATCTTCCCATTAATACGCTTGTTGTTGGTATTATTAACGATACCTTGTTGGTCGGTATAGTTAAGAAATGCACCGATCGAAGAGGTTTCATCTCCTTGTTGGATGTTAAGTTGATGATTGTGCGACAGTGACGTCCTAGTCGCCTCACTCTGCCAGTCCGTATCGTAGAGGGGGTCTCCATTGCTGTCGAAATAGTTAGCGTCATTAAACCAATCCTTTTTTTCCAGCGACCATGATTTACCATGCCATTTGTTCTCATTTTCCAGACCAATCATAAATGCCTCAACCCATTCATTCGCGTCAAGTACATCCATAAACCGTTGTGGAGAGCTCACGCTTGCCGAAGCCTGATAACTGATGGTTTTACGACCATCTTTCGATCCTCGTTTGGTTGTTACTAAAACAACGCCATTGGCACCGCGCGCTCCATAAATAGCGGCTGATGAGGCATCCTTCAAAACCTCGATACGTTCAATATCATTCGGATTTAACAAATGGAAATCTTCCATGACCACGCCGTCCACAACATACAGTGGATTAGAGGATGAATTGACGGTCGCCGTTCCCCGTATGACTACGCGGTTGGCATAGGCTCCTGGCTGGCTAGAGTTTGAAAAGATATTCACACCTGCCGCTTTACCGCGGAGGTTGTCTAAGGGGCTGAAGTTCTGAGATTTAATCATTTCTTCGCCTTTTACCATAGAGATAGAACCGGTGACATCTGACTTACGCATGGTACCGTAACCCACCACCACGACTTCTTCAAGCGATTCGGCGTCTTGCTTTAGGCTAAAGTCTAACGTTGTTCCCGCAACCGTCTGCTCCAACGGTTCATAACCAACAGATGAAGCGACTAAAACCTGTCCAACTTCCGCTGGAAGGGAATAGCGACCATTCGCGTCAGTTTGACTACTGGTCCCTGCCCCCTTGATCGTAATTGTGACCCCCGGTATCGGTGCACCTGTCCCAGCATCTTTAACGAGACCAGAAACGGTTTGTTGTACCGGATTTACCGTTAGCTTGCTTACCGGATCACGCGAGAATGCCTCGCTGTGGGGACAAACTGCTAGCAAAGAAAATAGAGCTACGCCTATCTTTCTTTTCATTCGATTTGCTTTTTTTAATGTGATCATAACTTTTTGTTTATTTGAGTTTATTGTTAGTTTGTTGGTCTTTAATCGGCGGCGTACTCTTGCAACATTAGAATAGCATCATACAGCACACCGGCTGATCCTCGGAACGAGCCCGAGCCACTAGGTTTATTGTCAAGGCTATAATATTCATAGAAACCATCGTTCGCTATAACTCGATCCAACATTGGGAGGAGCTGTTCGTAGGCGTCTTGATAAAAGCCCATTCTTATCATCTGCTTTATAATTCGGCCACCGAACCATGTCCAGTCTCCACCATTTTGATAGTCATAAGGCCGCATGCCTTTATTCTGAAAGCTCCCTTCAGGATAAGTCGGATATAATGTTAAGCCTACAGAGGGAGCTCCCGATTTTTGAACGTTCTCGATCATTTTATCGAACGACACCCTAGCTTGTTCCTTGGAAAGCAGGTCCGCTTCCATCGCAATGGCGGTACCTCCATGGTAAAAGATCTCATCCTCGTTAAATGTTTTGTCAAAAGGTGATTTATCTAAATAAATGTGAGGTTTAAATTTCTCCTTGGATTCATCCCAAAGATGCTTCATTGTATTGCGGGCTATATCGGTTCTTATTTTTTGCCATTTACCGAGGTTTTCAGGCTTCATGGTTAAATAGTTATCCAAGGCGACCAAGAACATCGCATTGTCATAAATATCGATGGCAAGATGGGAGTTCTCATCCAGCACTACACCCCAAGGATGCTCGGGCTGCACATCTCCCCAATCAGCCGTAGTAGCGCCCCATAACAGTCCATACTTTTTGTTAAAGCGGTGTTTCAACAGAAAATCTAATGCTTTTGCTAACCGCTTCTTTACAGTTACACCTGCAATCGATTCGTTCAGAAACTCCTGATCGCCGGTCACTTGAATGTACTTGTGGACAGCTTGAATCAACGACGATTCTTGATCCGTTTCTACAGTGTTTTTATGTCCAGCATAATTGGGTTCTAAATCGGAATAGATATATTCATAGCTTCCTTTTGATTTTTGCGCTTTTTCTTTTGGTATGAAACCGTCCACAATGTTTCCGTCTTTACCCTGTAGCCTGAAAAACACGCGTAAGTTTTCTTTGGTCTGCTCCTGATCATGGAGGGCACTAGCCAGACCAATAAAAGTATTGTAATCTCTTATCCAGACCTCCGCGTATCCATCACCTGCTGTAAAACCGCTTTCGACGAGCTTTTTAGCTTTTTCCTTTACAGTTTGTAAACGGGTATCGGACCGTATTTGCGATTTTAGGTCTGCTTTTCCCCAAAATTTATTCGGTTCAGGTCCCATTTCTAGCACCAAGGTCCCTCCTTTTAATGCTTCTGATGCAGGAAACTTGAAATCGGTGAGTGGTTTCCCATTAAGCAGTGCACTTTGTACATATACATTCGTCTGACTTGTATTTTTCGCTTGAATAGTAAAAGACTCGCCACGATTGTAACGACCATCAAGCTTTATCGTCACCTCCTCAAAGAGTGGACTTCCGATTTCGTAATACGGATTCACGCTGGTCCCACCATCCGTTTGAAATAGGCCAATCGCATTCATTAAATACCAAGCGCTCATTTGTCCTTGATCTTCATCTCCAAGGTATGCGTTCGAAACACCTGAACCATAATAACGCTCCCCAATTGAGCGGCTCCATTTCTGCGTCAGCCAAGGTTTTCCAACCCAATTAAAAAGATATGCGAAATGCATCGATTGTTGATTACCCTGCACCACTGGGTAGTCCCAATACTGATCATTAGGACCGTTATACCGCCATTTTTCACTTTCCTGAAACCCCCACTCTAGTCGTTCAATGAATTTATCCTGACCAATAACTTTGGCTAGTTCAGGGACATCTTGGGGAACGAAAAAGGTAAGCTGCCAAGCGTTTCCCTCGACGTAATGTTTATTGGCGCCGGATTTAAAAGGATCAAAATCGGATATCCATTCTCCTTTAGAATCACGTAACCTGGCATACCCTGTCTCTGGATCTATCGCATTTTTCCACCACTGTCCACGCTCATTAAACACACGATAGTCATCCGTCTTTCCCAATGCTTTTGCCAGTTGTCCGACGGTCCAGTCATCGAAACTGTACTCTAGAGAATTCGAGAAACGCCCTTGGTCATACGGTACATATTTATGAGTAAGATAGGTTTCAAGATCGCGGTTACCCGCGAACCCTCCGGATACGGAAGTTGCCTTGGTCGTTTGCATTTTTTTTACAGCCTGAAACGCTTTCTCGACATCATAGTCTCTAATCCCCATCTGGTAAGCTCCTACGATGAGCGGTATTTCGTGCTCAGCAACCATGACAGGCACATACTCCATTCCAGCTGGTCCTTTAGCAAGCCACCCATCAACATCGTACATTGCTAGTTGAGATCGTACCCACTTGCTGGACCATTCCGGGGTCACTAGGTTCCAAAACTGATTCAAATTCCAGAAGGTATTCCAAAAGGCATCGCAGCCTAAGGCCACGTCCTGCTTATCGGCAAACCGCTGAACAGTTTCATCCGCCGAGCGCCAGCTGCCATCCACGTCGCTAAAGGTATTTCGGCTCGCGAGTGTCCTGTACATGTTGGTATAAAATTTCTGCTTTTGTAGCCAGTTGTCGCTCGAAATTTCAACTCGACTAAGTAGTTCGTTCCAAGTTTCTTTATTTTTTAATACAACAGCGTCAAAAGACCAGCCGTATGGGTCTGAGATCTCTTGTTGTAAGTTCTCCGCTGCATTCTCTAGGCTGACAAAGGATATTCCGGTACGTAGCTGTACCGTCCTGTTTTTGCTAAGGTCAAACTCCGCAAACAACCCAGCCATATTTGCACTGTCTGCGTAAAGATCTTTGCCTTTACTCACTTTGTCATTTAGCCAGGAGCCGTAGCGAGCAATGGGTTGATCAAACTCTATAACAAAGTATATGGTATAATCTTGGTTTACATCCCCCGACCAGACATGCTTGGATAACTGTTCGCTCGTTCCCTCTATACGTTTGTCAGACACCTTTTTAATATTTACTTTATGTAGATCATAGCTATATTCTGCAGGAATTTTCAGATCGATCATCACTCGTCCGGTATCTCCGGTATTGTACGTGTAGCGCTGAATACTACTTCGGGTTAGTGACGTAAGTTCTGCTTTTATATTGTAGTCGGTCAGGTCGGCTTTATAATAACCGAGTGGTGCTTCTTCGGTCGATTTGTCTATTTTTGATCGATATCCGCCCTGTGTACCACTTTGATCACCAACAAAGGTTGTCAATTGACCGTTAACGGGAAAGGTGCCCAGTCCGGCCATAGTCCACTCATGTATATGGCTAAAGGTACCGATGGACTCAAACGTAGGATCATAACCTGCCTGCCATCCGCTATTTTGGTTATCCGGACTTAGCTTCACCATGCTAAATGGCATCCACGGCCCCGGTGCAATCATCCATCGTGAGTGCGCGGCACCCATCATCGTATTTACATAATCGGCAGGCCTCGCAACATCTTGTGGCCTCCGAATAACGTTTCCTTCAGCCTGTTTTTTGCCGTTGATAACCAGTTCATAAGTGCTCGTTTGCTCGCGTGTAACCGCAGGCATAGGTGCCTCTAATATTGACCTGCCGCTATCCAACCGAGTTTTATATATTTCTTTGCCATCCAAAATAACAGCTAGCTGTGTTTGGGATTTAGCTTCAATAATATCTATTAATAGGGGCTGCATTTTGTCTTCCGTTTGAAACGTTGCTGGACGAACATTTCTAAAAATGGCGTCTGCTTTTGGTTTAAGTGACGCTGAACTAGGTCCAGTCAACTTTAGCTGATCAAAAGCCACCCAGCCGCCATCTAAGGAAGTGATTACAATCTCATTGTATCCAGACTTGATTAGTCCGCTGGGCAACGCAATATCTAATATCTGTTCGTCCTTAGTGGAAAACGGTCCTACTGGTGCTGGAGAGGTTTGGTTTCCTTCTTTAGGTTTATTTTGCTTGCCCGCTGCAGGTATATTTTTGATTCCCGATAATGGAAATAGAAATGGTTTGCCATTCACAAGAAGTTTTAATACAGAACCATGCTCAGCATCGATCCCCAAAAGGTCCACGTTTAGATGCCACTCTCCCTTTTTGGTGCGCTCGGAATTACCCTTCACAAAATTGCCTGACTTCTGTGATTCCGCTATCTCAAACCCGAGACTTATAAAATGGGAACGTATTCCGGCGGTCCGTCCGGTTCCTCCCCAAGCATTGTCCGGTCCAGGTAAAACAAAAGGAAAATCGGTTGCAGATTGCGAACTGCCAATCATGAAATACCGATCTTCGTAACCAAAATCATGGGCTAGAAAATCTTCAAATGCGTCCGGATATAAGGCCATGTCTGCAGCCTTGTTGTCCGCTTCACCGATCGTCCAAATAACAGATTGCTGTGCATAAGCCGGGTGGGCTGTTATAGTAAATAGTGCGATGAAGCAAAAAAATACTTTTATCAATTTATCTAAGTTTATCATAATTGGTTAGTTTTTCGTCTTCTTCCAAAAATTTTCGATTTCTTCTAAAGTTTTTCCTTTGGTCTCGGGCAAGAGTTTAAACACCGAGATAAATACAACGACACAGAACAGTCCGAACAACCAAAAGGTGTAGGCAATTCCAAGGTCGCGAATCATGACTGCGGTCAGCTGTCCGATGATTGCGTCCGCGACCCACATTACCATGATACTTATGCCAAGCGCTCTGCCTCGAATAGCAGTAGGAAATATCTCAGAGGCTACAACAAATTTCAAAGGGCCGATAGAAAACGCGAAGCTGGCTAGAAATAGAGTAACAGTCAACAAAATCCAAAGCCCGGGTACGTTGTCCAGATAAAAGAAAACACCTGTGAGGATAAGGCTTAACGAGGCACAAAACGACCCTATTAGGTATAACGGTCTGCGTCCAAGTTGGTCTACTTTCCAAATGGCGATAAATGTAAAAAGCATATTTGCTGCTCCAAATAATATCTGGCTTTGGTAGGAGTTATCCATACTTATACCGGCATCTTTTAAGATCGTCGGTCCATAATAGATGATTGCGTTAATCCCACAAAACTGTGAAAACAATGGAAGTAGGATACCAAGTAACAATGGACGGCGCATGGCTTTTGAAAAAAGCATATTATAACTTCCTTTGGCGGTAGTCTGGCTGACATGTTTGCTAGCGGATTGGTCATTCTGCTCAGCAGCCTCTTTTTGCTGGGCTACCCAACGTGAACTTTCAGGTACAAAAAAGAGACCTAAAATAAACAGGGTCGCTGGAAGTAAACCCACCAGAAACATGGCTCGCCACTTTTGTTCTACAAAAAGAAGCGCCCAAGTTTCTCCCCATCCTAAAGCGCCAGAACCGTCGTGGCTTAACAGCCCATAATTACTTATGTAGGCGGCTAATATTCCAATAGTGATGGCAAGTTGATAATAGGTGACGTACCGGCCTCGCCTTTCTGCAGGGGCCATCTCGGAAATATAAAGAGGTACGATGTTCGAGGCGATACCTACCCCTAATCCGGCAACAATTCTTGCACCAATAATACTGGAAAAGGTATCGAGCAATCCGCAGCCGAGCGCTGATCCCCAAAACAATATTGCCGCAGCGAAAAGTAGCTTTCGGCGGCCGAGTTTATCGCTCAGGGCTCCTGAAATCGCCACACCGATAATACAACCAACAAGCGCCGAAGAAACAAGCCAGCCCTCCTGTCCTGGCGACAGTGAAAATTGTGCTTGCATAAGTGGTAGCACACCGGAAATCACTGCCATGTCAAATCCGAAGAGAAAGCCGCCTATGGACGCAACTGCGCAGATAAGCGCTAGAAATCGATTAGTCTTTTCCATCTCCTCCCTGATTATTCATATATGTACTACTGAAACTCGAATCTTGAGCGTCTGCTTTCAAAAAAGCTTTAATAACTTTCGCAGGTTGATTTGTTTGATTAATCAACCGGTAGCCTTCCGCTGCCGCTGGAATGATGAACGTTTCAGCATAGTTAAATTGTGCTGTCGATCCGTCTGCCGTTATTACCTGAATCGATGTCCCCTCCACAAGCATGAGAATATGACATACACCTTCCGTTTGAACTTCGATTTCGGATGTGAATTCAAGCCGATGGACATCGTAGTAATGAATCTTATGTGTTGGTAGATGAACAACGTTCCAGCCTTGCCCCTGTTCTACTATCTGAGGTGCAGAGATGAACTCGCGAGCAACGCGTGCGCCTTTGCGCTGAAAATCCAAGTTGTTGAAAGCATGCTCGATGTTAATCGGTCGAGGTTTCCCTTGAGCATCTTTCTGAAGCCAATCATACATCTTAAAAGTAAATATGTAGGGTGTGGCGCTGATCTCGAGCACCAGATTGTTCTTTCCTGAACTATGGACCGTACCGTTTGGAATTAAGAAGAGCTCGTGTTTAACAGAAGGAAAGCGCTGGACATACTTGTCGACCTGCAGCGGACTATCATTTTTCACACTGTCTTCTAGTGCGCTACGAAACTGATCGGGATTTATATCATCCTGAAAACCGAGATATACCTCAGCTCCCTGTTTACAGTCCAAAATATAATACGTTTCATCTTGCGTATATGTCTCGCCAAAATTTTGCTGGATATAAGGGACTGTGGGGTGACACTGAATCGAAAGGTTTCCTCCGTCAAAGGTATCTAGAAAATCAAATCGAATCGGAAAATAGCTTCCAAATTGCTTAGCATGTATGCCAAGCACAGATTCATTTTCCCTGTACATCAAGGTATCGAAACTTAACTCTAAAAGCACACCTTCGCTTTCGAACACAAGACCGTTTTCTGGAGCGATGATTTCAAACGACCAAGCGAGATTCTCCTCTCCTGCACCTAATGGTGCAAAGCGCTCTTTCATCCATTGCCCCCCCCAAATACCTGGGTCAAACCACGGTCTTGGGCGAAACACGGTACGAGACATTTTCTTCATGCTAGCAAAAAGGTCTTCTGCCAAGGCCCATGATACATTGTCTTCCCACTGCGCATCGACAAAAATGTTTATTTTGTTTAAAAGCTCCTGTTTATGTTTATTCAACACGACCCAGTCGACAAAATAGAGCCGCTTATACATAGTCATATTGTCACTAGTTTGAGAAGTCGCTAAATTCGTAATGGAATTAGCACGCATTCTATAAAGCAACTCGCTTTTGGGAAGGTCTAAATAAACAAGCGCCGCTTCGATGGGAACAAGGTTAGCTCCCACACCGATTATGATGTTGATTTGAAAGTCTGAATTTATAGTTATCTCGCTGAACTTATCAACGAGAAAAAAATCGTCAAGGGATAAACCCGTGTTCGTTCCCCACACGGAGTCCGCTGCACCTAGATAAGGGGCCACAAGCTCATTTATTACCTGTTCTGGTTTAAAAAACGCCGGCATCTCAATCCAGTTTACCCGTATACCATTTCTAATAAACACCTCCTGAAGCGATACCTTCATCTGCTGCCAATCAACCCCCACATATCCGTCTATTTTAACAACTGGATGTTTAGCAATCCAATCTGCTAAAGTGTCGTATCCACTTAATATTTTCCCTGGCGTTAAAGAATGGAAAGGATATAAATTGTAACGCATGTCTGCTGTTTCCTCCGTTTTAAGGATTTGTGGCATAATCTCCTGATTTGTCTTTCTTCGGATTTCGTTAATATTCATTTATTATTTGTTATAATGTATGTACATATAGATTTGGAAAGCAATTTTGCTTGCGGTATTAACAGAGCACACCATAATTGAATATGAGCTTATTAATAGGTTTTAGCAACTACAATATTAAGTAAATAAAATACAGTAGCAAATTTTATCGACGATTTTATTTATAATTTGCAATAATATGTACATACATATTAACTTATTAGAAATTTTATACTATTTTTGCCGCTTATTCTAAGATGTAAATGAAGGTAAGTATAGATCATTCAAGCACTGTTTCCCTGCATGTTCAAGTTGAGCAGTTACTTCGAAAAATGGTAGATTCATCTGAGTTTAGTAATGGAAAAATGTTACCTAATGAGATTGATTTAGCTAGGCGATTAGCTATATCAAGAACAACCCTTCGGCAAGCGATAAATAAACTGGTTTACGAAGGATTACTCATCAGAAAGAAAGGTGTGGGGACTTGGGTAAATGGGAATCGCTCATTGAGCTCAAAATCCAAAAACTGGCTAAGCTTCTCCCAAGAGATGGCAGCCAGAGGGATTCCTATTAGAAACTTTGAACTTCATGTAAGCTGGGTGACACCTGAAGATGAAGTAGCAAACTTCTTCGATATTAAAAAAGACAAAAAAATACTTAAGCTCGTGCGCCTAAGAGGCACATTAGATGGCCCTTTTGTATATTTTGTCTCTTATTTCCATCCAAGGACGAACTTGAACGGTGAGGAAGACTTTAAGTTACCGTTATATGAGATGCTTGAACAGACTCATTCAGTCGTCGCTTATAAATCGATGGAAGAGATCGGGGCACGTTCTGCAGATAAGTTTTTAGCAGATAAATTGGAAGTTGACAGCAATAGCCCGATACTATTTCGTAAAAGATTTGTCTACGACAGAGCCGACCGTCCTATTGAATATAACCTAGGCTATTATAAGGCGGACAGTTTCACCTACACAGTGGAAAGCATCCGCGAATAGTGATTACCGTGCCAAAAGTATTGCGATGTTTACTTTCATTTCGAGGTTAAAATATACCTAATACGATTTATACACTCGCGAAAAATAATCTAACGTTTTAGTAAATATGTTAGATATTAAAATACTGTATATAAATATTTTGAGATATTCCCCTTACAATTAATAATCACGTATTTAAAATACCTAAAAAAGAATAGATTACAATATTTAATTTTTATTAAACTAAAGCCGTTAACAGCGGTACAGAGGATGCTTTAGATGATGCTACATCTACGGAATAAATGTAGTTCGAGAATATGTTACTACTGTAGGTTGGTACGGATTATCGCTCGAAATAGCTGCATCATCCTTGTATTTCTTCCTATATTAGCAGCAGACAAATATTTTAAATATGCCGTATCTAATATACTGGATTATCGGGTTCGCACTTCTAGGTTTACTAATTTTGCTTTTTTGGATGTACTCGCGTCTACGCTTGTTGCAGCGACAAAATAAGAACTTAATATTAGCCAAACGTGAGTTTAAAACGAATCCGATGTCTGAGGAAGACGTCGTACGTTATAAGCTCGACCCACACCTGCTTAAAAACGCGCTGAATACCATCCAATCCCATGCATATCAGAGTTATTATGCATTAGACAAATTATCAAATGTGCTTGATTTTATTTTATACGAATCCGACCTTAAGTGGGTCAAACTGAAAGATGAAATTGCTTTTGCTCAAAATTTAATTGAGATCAATCGGCTTAAAGTCAGTCCGTTATTTGATCTTCACGTCCGTGTACGTATCCCGCAAGAAGCTGAAGAACTACTTATTCCTAGATTTATATCAATAAATCCTATCGAAAATGCATTTAAACATGCAGATCTTCAGCAGGATGATAGTTTTATATCAGTTGTCTATGAAGTCAAAGACGATACTTTTGTTTTAATCGTAACTAATAAAATATCAGAGCTTTCCCCTATCAAATCGTCTAATGGTGGAGTTGGAAATAAAACATTCCTTGCCCGACTGGAAAACATCTATGGCGACAATTATAAGCTAGATATCGAACAAAAAGATAGTATATATAGTATTAAACTAGAATTACAACTCACCCCATATGATCAGATGCATAATCGTTGATGATGAACTCCCTGCTATCCGATACTTGCAAACGCTCGTCCGTGATTTACCAGAGGTAGAAATTGTAAAATCATTCAATAACGCGCAAAAATGTTTAAGTGAGATCGAACATTTAGATTTTAACACCTGTTTGCTGGATATTCATATGCCCGGTATGAATGGACTTGAGTTAGCAAGTCATCTTTCCGGGAAGGCAATTATATTCTCTACCGCTTTTAAAGAATTTGCGGCCGATGCATTTGACCTAAATGCCGTCGACTATTTACGGAAACCCTATCAATTGGAACGTTTAAAGAGCGCTATGGAGAAAGCGCGATTCTGGTTAGACAAACAATCGGATGGCAAAACATTGGAGATCGAACTGAATAGCGCGGTGGGAAAATCACGTATACACACCGCTAAGATCGTTTATATTGAGGTCGCGGAGCACGATCGTAGGGATAAAAATATACACTTAATCGGCGGTCAAGTGATACTGGCGAAAAATATAAGTCTTGAAGAGTTACTCTCCATACTGCCAAATGGCGAATTTTCACAAATAAACAGGAAAATGCTTATTTCTCTAGCTCAAGTAAGTTCCTATACCGCCCAAACGATAACCTGTAAATATCAGGAAGGCAACAATGGTACGCGACTTCCTCTATCTGCTGCTTACAAAACCGCGTTTCTCGGACAACTATCGAATCGGTACAATTTTTAAGGCTTTCAGTACAATTTGATCGAGCAAATTTGATTAAAATATAGATACATAGTATAATTGATCTTCGGATCAACAAAATACTATGCAAAAACACAAAGCGACTTTATTCTATGTACTTGTTATAATAGTCGGTATCGCAATTGGATACGGGATTATCCATAACGGAGTGTTACTGGAAACAAATGTAACATCCACTCGCAGCGCGTCGAATGTATCTTCATGGACACATTTCCTAGAACAGATAAGCCAAAATTTAGCTTATCCTTTTGGAATCCTGCTATTACAGATTATCGCTATTATTCTGGCTGCTCGCTTTGTAGGAATGTTGTTTCGTAAGATTGGACAACCCTCCGTAATCGGCGAAACAGTAGCCGGAATTGCCTTGGGACCGTCTCTTTTAGGGATGTATTTACCAGAGGTTTCTGCATTTCTATTTCCAGTAGAGTCATTAGGTAACTTGGGTGTATTAAGTCAAATCGGTTTAATACTATTTATGTTCGTGGTGGGGATGGAGCTAGATCTCAATATACTCAAGAAAAAGGCCCACGATGCAGTTGTGATCAGTCACGCCAGTATAATATTTCCTTTCTTGCTAGGTTTGGTGTTGTCATATATGATATACCAATCTACTGCTCCCCAGGGTATCTCCTTTTTATCATACGCGCTGTTCATTGGTATATCCATGAGTATAACAGCATTCCCAGTGTTGGCTCGTATTGTCCAAGAACGAGGTATGACCAAAACGCGGCTCGGATCAATTGCAATCACCTGTGCAGCGGCAGACGATATTACGGCTTGGTGTTTATTAGCAGCAGTTATTGCGGTAGTAAAAGCGGGTTCTGTCACTAGCGCTATATACACAATCCTATTTGCTGGGGCTTATGTATTTTTAATGCTTCGATTCGTCAAACCGTTTCTACAACGCGTTGGTGATCTACATTCCAACAAAGAGCGTCTGGGTAAATCTATTGTAGGCATCTTTTTTCTTACACTCCTAATCTCCTCCTGGACTACTGAAATTATTGGAATTCATGCCTTGTTCGGAGCATTTATGGCTGGTGTCATTATGCCATCCAATACAAGTTTTAGGAGTATATTCATCGAAAAAGTCGAAGATGTTTCTCAGGTATTACTACTACCCTTGTTTTTCGTTTTTACAGGACTTAGAACACAAATAGGGCTTCTTAACGATCCGGAACATTGGCAAACTTTATTTTGGGTAGTCACCATTGCCGTTGTCGGTAAATTCGTTGGAAGTACGATTGCCGCACGAGTAGTAGGGCAAAATTGGCATAGCTCGTTAAGCATTGGCGCGCTTATGAACACCCGCGGACTGATGGAGCTAGTTGCTTTAAATATAGGATATGATTTAGGTGTTTTAACCGCTGAAATGTTCGCTATTTTGGTGTTAATGGCGCTAGTGACAACTTTTATGACGGGGCCGGCACTGGATATCATAAATAAGTTTCTTCCCGAGGAAGACGAAGAGAAGAGATTCGCTCTTTCTCGAAAAAACAAATATAACATTTTAATATCTTTCGGAAATCCAGAGACCGGAAAGCTACTTCTTCGTTTAGCTCATATGTTCACACGCAAATCTCGTGATAACTCATCTGTCACAGCTCTACATCTATCGATTGGAAACGAACTAAATCCCTATAACTCTATTGAATTCGAACAGGAGAGTTTTGCACCGCTAAATAACGAAAGCAAAAGATTGGATCAACCGTATAAAGCGGTTTTTCAAGGCACCGATGACATCGAACAGGAGATTGCTGTGAAGGCGAACGAGGGTGATTATGATCTCCTCTTAACAGGAATGGGGCAATCCATTTATGAAGGATCTATGTTGGGGAAGATCCTTGGATTTACAACGAAAGTAATTAACCCTGAAAACCTATATAGTACCTTAACCGGACGAGAAAAAAAACTTTCTCACAGCTGGATGGATGCGAGGACGTATAGCTTATTGAAGTCAATTGACATTCCGTGGGGAATTTTGGTCGATCATAGGATGCCTGCTACCATCGAGAACGTAGTTGTGCCGATAGGTACTGTTAGTGATAATTTTCTATTCTTTTATGTACATAAGCTCATGCAAAACGGTAACGTACGGATCACGTTTCTGGATATGGATTCCACGATTAATGAACATATAGAAATAAAAGAAGCTATTCGTGTACTGGAGCAGTCCGCACCCAACCGGGCTGAAATTCTCCATACAGACGTTAATAATCAAGTCGAGTTTGCCATATTTGATATCATGTTAATTAGCCAATATAGCTGGAAAAGGCTTCTAGATGAACATGAAAATTGGATCAATGGACTACCGAGTACATTAATTTTAAAATCTTAAAACCCGCCGATAATGGAACGATTTCTATTCGAATCTCTTATAACAAATGAGGAAAGAATCCAACAATTGGAACGATGCTTAGACAGGATGCAGGCTATTCAGAACTGGGAAATTAAGCGTTTACAGAATGGTATTATTATTACTATCGAAGCATTGCGGATCCGTGCATTTGAGCTAGGACTCGCCTTGACAAAAAATGGCTATTCCGTCGAAAGAGTCTATGAGGAGTAGCGCGCAACTGGCAAACGCAGTCACCGTTGGTCTTAGCATTCACCTAGTTCGTGATACGGACAACTACTGATTCCAAAAGTGGCAATTACCTCTTGTATATGTTTCGGTAGTTACAAACGGAGACAAATACCACAATCAAGTATTCGATACTGTAACAAACACCTGTTCGTTCTTTCATTTTTGGCGATCCTTTACTTAGGTCCATTTTTTTCTTTAGTTTAATTGATCGCGGTTTAATCATTGACAATTGCTTTTATTTCCCGTACGAAATTACCGGAACCATTATCACGGTATAATATTTTCCCATTTCTATCGATTAATAATAATGTTGGTATTGATTCGATACCAAGATTGTCAACAATTAAATTTCTCTTATCAAAAACGTGTGTCCAATTCATCTCTTTTTTGGTTTTGGCATTAATAAACGCTGTTGAATCACGGTCAATAGATATCCCTATTAATTTAACTTCATTATTTGAAAGCTCATTTTCAAGACGCTTTATATCAGGAATTTGTCTTAAACAAGGGCCGCACCAACTAGCCCAAAAATCAAGGAGTAAATACTTCTCTTTAAAACTTCTCAGTGGTATTTCCTTTCCACTAATATCAATTAATTTGGTTAGAGGAATCACATCGTTAATTTTCAATACAGTTGGCGAAATCTTTTTTTGCAATATATCTATAGTTCTCCTACCGTCACTTGAAGATAGATACTTTTCCGGAAAAGTCTCGTTAAAATACGATAGCAACATCACGTAGTAATTGGAGTCATATTCTATAAGCGAAGATATTCCAATTACTTGATCTATAAAATAATAGAATGAGAAGAAATTATCTGGTTGTTCTTTAAGAGAAAGTAACGATTTTTGATTAACCGTTTTGGCTAAATGGCTAATTTCATTTTTCAATGAATCGCTTTTCGAAATTTCTGAGCCATGTTTTTCAATTTCATAAGATAGTTTTTTTAAATCGACGTCTTGACGTTGTCGAAGCTCCCGAAGAAACTCATTAGTCGTTGTATCATAAATAGGTATTAAACTTCCGCTATGCTTGCTATATAATGCTCTATTCCCCTTGCTTTCATCATAATATAAATTTAAAGTTGATGGAATGCTATCTACAAAAAAAGAAAGATATTGATCTTTGTAGTTGATAAGAACCCTTGCGTAAATTGTATAATAGGGTCGCTTAATAATTATAGAAGAATCACTATGATTAAAATTAATACCTTCTGTAAACTTACCATCTTCAAAATTGACAATTAAGTCTTTGCTTTCCACATTATTAAAATTGATTTTCATATCAACATTATTCTGCCCATAGATTGAGGAATTACTACTTGTAAGGACTGAAATAATAAAAATTCGGAAAAACCATTTTGTTATAATTCGAGGCATAATTAGAGAATTAAGTGACAATAGTGCATGTTAAATTTCCACAAATTCGGTATTTTCACTTGAGGCTAGAAAAAAGCAACACGATCGAAGTGACAAAAAAAATTCTTTTCATAAACTCAACGTGCTATAACGCGCTGAAAGTCAAGTTACCAATATTTAAAGAAGAATAATTGTTAATAATTGTTAATACATTGGACAAGATGGCACTATCGAAGCAAACGCTTGTCTTTGCCGTACCCGCCCCCCTTGATAGATGAAAAAAACTGTGTAATAAATCGTGTGAAAGAAAAAAGATAGTCTTGAATTATTCGCCAACATGCCACTTATTTTTAAAAACTTACTCCTTTGCCAATTTCAGCGCCTGAGTTGTCACGTAATACTTTGACAAAATATAGCTCCTCTCCCATTCGGGCATGTGTCCATCAGCAAGATAAGACAAATATTTTTCGGCTACTTTTGCAAAATGCTCTTCGTGCGAAGTTTTCAAACTATCGGGAATCTCTACACGGTAACTCTTGCCATCTGCTAAAAAAATCAAGCCAGGAAACCTGTTTTGCAAGCTCTTGAAGCTGATAGCCATCTCTTCTTGCTCCCTTTGGGAAAAACCGACTTCAGAAAGCGGCTCAATACGTAAAGTTGCTTTAAAATTCTGCTTAGCATCTTGGCGAATTGTTAAACGAGAGCGGGAACCAAGTACCTCCGAGTAATGGGTATCGCCTGCTCCAGGCACCGCTTGAAAAGCCCATTCAACTTCCACGCTAGCATGTACGTCCTTTATCGTATAGTCAATAGTTCCATTCGCAGAAACATAGAGACTATCATCTCGAACATTTTTCTTCAAATATTCTGGGAATTCTTCGACACGGGTTGATTTGGTAAACTGATCCTTACTTAAGCGTACCGGCCAACGGCTAGCTTTCAGCACTTGGATGTCGTTTGCATAATCAAAAACCTGTTCTGGAAAGCATTGCCACTGAATCAAATCGATCATATGTGTAGTAACATCGACAATCCCCTCGCCTTCTTGTTCCACATCATAGTACCATGGCGGCCGGGTGAGCGCGTTGCCAGAAACTTCCTTGTAGAAATGATGTTTACTCTTCTTAATAACTGATGGATGCTCTAAGCTGCCTTTCTGTAATGTTCCGAAAATAGCAGATTCTTTCATCAAATGTGACTGCATGACAATGTTAGGATCATACCGCTCGGTCATAATATCGTAGATGAGTACATCCTTCTTCTGGGCATTGGTAAACGCTTCTTTCAAGAGTTCAAATCCTTTATCGTCGATAACCATAGGTTTATCTGAAAGCACATTTAGGCCAGCTAAAACAGATTGATTAATATAGCTCGTTTTTTCTTTGTTGTTTCCTGCCAACACGACAATATTACCCCGTTTTTCAGCAAGCATCTTTTCGAAAAAATCCGATCCAATATAAACCTTAGACTCCCAAGATGTAGGCATTTGGGGTCTTTTGTTATAGGTGTTCAACAGGTCTAAATGGCCTTGTATATCTTGCTGACTTGCACCATATATGTAGCAGACTGAATCCACACCTTCTAACATCGTTTTTTGGAGCAATGATGCATGAAAATGTCCTGGTGCTACAGTCATTAATCGCCAAGGACGACGATTTGCATCCTCTTTATTCGTACATCCCGAAAGAATCACCATCAATATTAGGATAAAGCAAAATATATTTTTCATACCAAATTTAACTTTTCCGCGCTAGCTTCATCGATAAATAATTCGGCGCTACGATGCTGCCGAAGAATACTTGCGGGAGTGTCCGAGTTAATAGGATGATGAAGGGTAGCATAAACTGCATCGGCTTTCCAGCTTCCTGGCACCATACAAAAGATTGATCTCGCCGAATACAACGCCGGTACCGTCAAAGTAATTGCGCGGGAAGGAACCTGATCAAAGGTAGCAAAACAACCATCGTGTACTTGCTGCATCCTGCTTGTATCGTCAAGGTCTACTATTTTTACATAGTATGGATCGTTAAAGTTCGCAATATGAGGCTCGTTAAATGCAATATGGGTATTCTCCCCAATTCCCATTAAAACGATATCGATAGGATTCGCTCGTAGAAGATTCTCGTAACGAACGCACTCCTGTTCCGGACTCGCGGCATTTCCACGAATGTAATTCATGGTTCGCAGCGGCACATGGTCGAGCAAATGGTCTTTCAAATAACGGCCAAAACTTTGCTCATGTTCGGGCTCTAGCCCAATATATTCGTCCATATGAAAGGCGCTTATTCGAGACCAATCAATACCATCTGCAGCACAAAGAGCCTCCAAAAACTCGTTTTGTGAAGGAGCCGACGCGAACACTAGATTAACGTTCTGCTGATTAGCTAATAGCAAACGAATTTGTGCTGCAGCTTTAGCAGCCGCTAGCTTCCCCAACCGTAATCGGTCAGGTAGTACACTTATTTTTAGTTTTCCTACGGTATGTTGATTTACATTCATATTTCTTCCTTTTTTAGGTTGTTCACCAACTGTGTAGGTACCCGATACTTAAACAGAGGCCTACCTCAGTGTTTCTCGTAATTCTATTAATTCTTGTAGAACTGTTGGTTTTCTTTATGGATGATATCGATTGGCATAAGGTAATCTTTATCCTGAGCTTCTTCAAACATAATAAAACGATAAAGCGCCTTTATCCCCCGATAAGCTTGCTCCTGCGGCTTTTCACAAACTAAGAAATCAATTGTTCCGCTATTTAAGTATGCTACATTCGTAGGTAAAAAATCGTAACCGATAAGTTTTATTTCCTTATTTTCAACCTCAGCCAAATATTTTGCGACCAGAGATACGCGCGAATTGGTGACAAAGAGTAGGCGAATATCAGGATGATCGGCCAGCAACGATGCAAGAGCTTTTTTTACCGCAGGATATCGCGTGTCGTAAAAATTTCGTTTGATAATACGCTCGGGATTGAATCGACGAAAATAGTCCATAAATCCCGCTTCCTTACGGAGTATGTGGTGATCGGATTCAATGTCCTTGGCAATATTCAGTAGCGCAAACTTGTCGGTCGCACTTACCAGGTAATTAACTAAATGTGCTGCAGTACGCCCACTATGAAATAGATCAGGCCCGAAATAGCTTAAGCTTTTTTGGCTAGGAATATCCGAATTTATAAATACGAAAGGTATTTTCTTTCTCGTTAAGGCCTGTGTGAAGTTCTCGGCCTCTTGGAGAAAAGCCGGCGCCAATAATACCCCATCCACGTTATCAGAAGCCAGGATTGTTCCTGCCTGCTTAATGAACGATTGCTTATCGTTCATATCATAGAACAGTCTTATTACCTTTACGTTATATAGCTTTATTTCATTTTCTGCTTGAATTATTCCTTGCAGCGGCACATCCCAATAATCCGTTTCTTTGGACACTTCAGGAATCAGGGTATATAACTGCATCGTCTTTGATGAGGCTAGTCGCCGCGCTAAAATATTAGGCTTATAATCCAAGTCCTTTATGATTGCGAGTATCTTTTCTTTTGTCTTTTGCGATACGCCCGTTCTATTGTGTAATACGCGATCTACGGTCGCTATCGAAACACCGGCACGCCGAGCGATTTCTTTGACACCTACTAATTCTTTATCCTTATTTTCCATATGCGACGTACGCAAATTTTTAATTATAACATTAAGCCCATCATGAGTGCATATTATTGAAGCCCGAAGTGCTTCTAGCTACCGACAAACGTTACACCTTTTGATATTTCTGGTTCCGCCAATTTAACTAAAATGCTTTAATTTGTCCTGCGGAAGCCAAAAACATTCATCATACATTAGCTAAATGTTCACCAGCAGCTTATTCTTGCAAACGAATTATTTAAACCTTCGGCTCCCAGCCCTTTTCATATTCCCGAGACCAGTATTTCTTCATTAGACCTTTATTTTTTATATGGCCTGTGTTTGGATCAATATGAAGGGTCTCTGCCGACCGCTGGGCGATGTTTCCTAATTGCACCAAAAGTGTACTCTTATAACCACCAGTAATATCTGAATTTAAACTTTTACCCTCTTTTATAGCAGCGAAAAAGTTTTGAATATGTATTGCATCGAGTTGCTGCGAAGGATTGGTTAAACTCGAGGTTTCCACTTTCGTGTCATCATCAACCTTTTTTACGAGACCACCTTTTAAATCAAATATCCGGTAGCCGTTGTTCCCATTGATTTGCAGCGCACCTTTTTCTCCATAGAATATTACACCTACGGTTGCCCCGTCTGTCGGAAGACCATTACAGCTTCTTCCTTCCCAACTTATCATAGATTTATCGGCAAACTCAATTCCAATATTTTGGGTATCAGGTGTTTCCCAGTCGTCCTTATAAGCAAAACGTCCGCCACTCGAGGTCACTTTTGTCGGGTAGTCCACCTGTAGGCCCCATCGCGCTAAATCGACAAAATGTGTTCCATTGTTTAACGCTTCCCCCGTCCCCCAATGCCAGAACCAGTGCCAGTTGTAATGCAGATAGTTGTCCTGATATGCTTTGCGCGGCGCTGGTCCTTGCCAGAGGTCGTAATCAAGCCAATCCGGAACTGACGTCTGCTGACCAATACCAATTGAAGGGCGGTTATTGGTGTACCATGTACGTGCGAAATAAGGCTTACCGATCACCCCAGCATGTAACTCAGCAATCCCCGCCGCAACATTTGGCCAAGATCTGCGCTGGTTGCCCATTTGAATAACATTACCGTACTTCTTTACCGCTTGCAGCAGCAATTCTCCTTCATGGGGATTGTGGCTACAAGGCTTTTCAAGATAAACATGCTTACCCGCCTGAGAGGCAAGAATAGCCGCTGGAGCATGCCAGTGATCAGGGGTCGCAACTACAAGTACGTCTACATCCTTATCATCCAACGCTCTTCTGAAATCCCCTTGTGTCTTGGGCAACGATTGTTGCCTTTTTTGTACTTCGACCATACAAGCATCGATCGCTCGCTTGTCCACGTCGCAGATGTATGCGATCTGCGCATTATGTTGCATTGCAAAATTGCTTGCCAGCGCTTTTCCACGAGCATTCACTCCCATCATTGCAATATTTAGGCGTTCATTCGCTCCGATAATATTTGCGTAGCTTTTGGCTGAAAACGTCGGTAATACACCGCCAAAAGTAAGTGCAGTGGTACCAATTAGTGTCTTTTTAATAAATTTCCTACGTGACTCTTCCATAAGGTAAAATTTAATTTTTGTTTAGTTTTACAAGTGTGCCTCCGTTAGATTTACTTTGGTCAGCAGCTTCTATAAAAGCACAGATTTCAAGCGTCTGTTCTGCGCTTACGGGCGCAACACCAGATTCAAAAAAGTTGATAATTTGCTCTAGAAGGGGATTGTACCCGTCGAATTTACCTAGGTACGTATTCCCTTTCTCACCGAAGACGATCCCTCCGTAGTCCGATTTTCCAGAACGCGTGCCGCGGTATGTTCCTAGCCGTCCATCCGCCCAATAACCAACCACAACATCTGTATCCTCGGTATGCAAACGCATAACTGATTCGCAGCCGGTCCCCATGATCGCGAAAAGCATTTCTATACCATGTATTCCATACCAATAGAAATCTGGATGTGTTGATTCTAAATGTGCTGGACTGTAGGTGTCTGCTCCAAGAACGGCCCCTACACTTCCCGATTGCACCTGTTTAATGGATTCCATATAGCGAAGTGAAGACGAAGAGAATATCGGAACCCCTTTTTGTCGGGCAAGTTCGAATATTTTCTTTGCATCATTATAGGACGCAGCAATAGGTTTATCAATAAATAATGTTTTGCCGGCCTGGATAACCGGTACTGCTTGCTCTAGATGGACGCGGCCATCATTGCTCTCAAGCAGAATTACATCTACTTTTTTTAATAAACTCGCAATAGAGTCGACGATTTCGACGCCTAGGGCTTTAACCTGCTCAATATAACCTGGTACCCGTTCGGTCGCGGACACAATATCTTTGCTCCCTTGGGGGTATGCAGCGACCACCCGGTACCCTTTGAAACGGGGCTCCGGATTCTCAGCATTAAGCGTCTTGGTGAAGGCCACCGCATGAGAGGTATCAAGGCCAATGATTCCTACCTTTTTCCCCTGCCCGCCGTTACCCAAAGCCGCCGGCCACCCAAAAGGATTGGCCAGTAATGAGGTTTGTGGATTTAACAGGCCAACGCTCATTGACGCTAAAGCAGCAGATTTCAGGAACCTGCGCCTAGTTAACTCGTTTTGTATTATCATGATCAGTTCTATTTTGGTCAAACATTCTATTTATAGTCCCCAACACAAACATCAGATGGCGAGGGTGATGATAATTTTCAATTCGTGTACCCGTCTGCGGATCATCCGTACGTCGGTTTCCCCCGATCCGCCAAGGGCGAAATGGGAGTTCATGTTGCACATAATAAGTTTGCAGGTAGGTCAGTGTTTTTTCAAACCATTGGTACGCCCAAGGGTCGTTTTGTATTTCGATCAGTAGTGTACACCCGATAAGTACTTCATGCTGCGCCCATAATACTTTGTCGGTTAAAAAATGATAGTTATCAATACTTTCTAGCGAATGAAAAAAACCACCATACAGATCATCCCAAGCAACCTCAACGTGCCGTCTAAAGCGTTTTGTTGCCAACTCAAAAAGCGCAATATCGTTCCTGCGATGGGCTTCTTTGATAACCATCCACAGCGCCTCGATCGCGTGACCGAGATATGCGAAATCATCCCAGTCGATATCGCCTTTTGCCTTATGGTCGCTCTTGACCTCTAAAAGCAAACCGCATTCCCGCTGAAAATGGTTTTCCATAAGGGCATTTATACAATGGTCCACAATCGCAATTATCTGTTCGTCATCACCATGATCCTCTAGATAGCTGGAGCTTACGTTTAATAATATCATCCAGTGTCCTAGTACATCTTGGACGGAAGCTTGGCGCCCACCGGGGGCATAATCTAATATATAGCGGTAAGAAGGCTGCTGTATGAGCGTATATACGTCCATTAAAATTGCTTTGCCTTTTTTTTGAAAATCGATTTCCTTCACGGCACTGCCATATGCAATGTAAGCCTCGGCAACAAACAGATTACCGTAAATATCGCCTTGCCGCTCATTGAGATCTAGACCATACTGGTTATACGACCAGGGCCAGTAAACCTGCTTTTCATCCTTCGTTTTCTCAAGTAGCATTAATGTTAACCTAGCCTTATCGAGATATTGGGAGTCCACGCCGTGATCTCTATATAAAATCGCATATATCCATGCTCCTCGGGCATCGTACCAAGTTCGCTTGTTGCTGGACAGACGATCCCCACGGTAGCCGCAGCTACAGCAAAAACCACCGTGCTCATGATCAAAAACATACTGGTCTATAAACGGAAGGTAATCGTTAAACAGATACTCACGATACAAATTTTCCAACTTTCCAAAATTCTCCTTAATAGCGGTTAAGCGGTCAGGCAGGATATTTTTCGTTTGTTTAAAATCCATATTCCCTTTATTTATCATTTAAAAAAGATTACTCGCTGTCAATTGATTTCAACAAACTATCGACTCGCTCCGGTACGGGCGCTTTTATTAATTTAGCATAGCCCGTGTATAAAATTAATGAGACCAACAATGGACCCGCTAGCTCACCGGCAAGACCGGCCTGACCAAACAGCTTGAGTATGACAAATGTGAATAATCCCCCGACAATCGACAACAACGCCGCACCGCTTCCACTGTGGCGGAATGCTGGAAGAAGACCAAGAATCATTGGAATAGAGATCGGGCCCAAAAGTGCCGCAAACCAGGAGATTATCAGACCGATTACCCCGCCAAATGAATTCGCATTAAAGGCGATAATAATAGTTAGGACAATAAAACTAAAGGTTGTTACCCGAGCAAGAATAAGCATTTTGCGCCGATCGAAATCTTTCACTTTTTTATTTAGTACGGGCAGAATATCACGCGTGATGACCGAAGAAATTGTATTGGCGTCTGAAGATGTCATCGAAAGCGTCGTGGAAAATAGCGAAGCTACCATCAGTCCTAAAAGTCCTGCGGGTAGAAACTCCATTGCCATCATCGAATAAGACTGTTGCGGGTTCGCCAGATTAGGGAAAAATATGGGGGCTGCGAACATAGGGAAGAATAATACAAGCGGCCATATTAAATAAAGTACGGTAGATAGTATTGCTGCCTTTCGTGCCTCTCCACCAGATGGTGAGGAAATAAAACGCGTAGCCAGATTCCAGGTTCCCCCACTATAACTAAAGAAATTAATCACTAAAAAAGCCATTGCGAAACCAACTGTATAAGGTTCATTAAACCAATTGCTATGGTCGTCGGGAAGCTGATCCCACATTGTAAATACTCCCTTAGGGCCATCTCCAAGCCTTAAGAGTACAACCACAAACATAACTAGTCCCGACGCCACTTGAATCAAAAAAGACATAAAATCGTTTAGTACGTCTGCCCATAACCCTCCGAGAGTCACATAAAACAATGTAACAACGCCAGAAAGCACAATACCGGTGCTTACTGGCATACCGGTAAATGCGTTTAACAGAATACCCACTGCTGCCCATTTTGCGCCTACGTCAAAAAGCTTTACCAGTACGCCACACCAAGCCATGAGCTGCTGAGTAGGAATATTATAACGAGTCGCCAAGTATTCTGTCGGCGATTGTATCCCTGTTTTCTGCCGAAGACGTGCCCAGCGCGGCGCTATAAAGAAAATCGTTCCAATCATCGCAATAGCGATAGTTAGTGCCCACCATACGTACATCACAAATCCGTGGGTGTAGGCAATAGATGCATAAGCCACAAACACCGCCCCGCTATATCCTGATACGTGATGGGATATCCCGGACAGCCACCAGGGTAGCTTGCCACCTGCCGTAAAGAAGTCGGCTGAGGAGGATACTTTAAAGTAGCTATATATACCGATGCCAATCAGTAAAGCAAAAAATAGTACTATAATAATGTAATCGATGGGTTGCATGGCTTATCGATGATAAATGAGTATAATTGATAGTAATACACGGTTAGTTTGAAATTGTGTACGTACCCGAAATTACAATTTTAAATTTCAAATTACAAATGTTCGTTTGTATTATTGTAGAATAATTCATTGGAATTGTTTAGAATGTGCGAAAAGCCCTAGAAAAAACGAATGGAAAACAGTTTAATAAGCCCGAAAGAATATAAAGAGTTGCTTAGTCAGGCCTCTAATTGGCGACGACACCTACATAGATACCCAGAGCTATCGTTTCAGGAGCATAAAACAACAGAGTACATAAAACAGGAACTGACACAAATGGGAATCCGTTTTGAGGCTGTCTCCCCTACCGGTGTAATCGGATTCATCCAAGGTAACGGCAAAAGTGATCGTAGCGTAGCGCTGCGGGCGGATATTGATGCGCTTCCAATACATGAAGAAAATACACACGACTATTGTTCGAAAATTAACGGATCTATGCATGCTTGTGGCCACGACTACCATACATCCAACTTACTCGCGACCGCTAAAATACTACAGAGTGCCCGATGTAGGATCAACGGAAATATTATTCTCATTTTTCAAGCTGCCGAAGAAAGAATTCCTGGAGGAGCCAAAGCGATCGTTGAGTCTGGTATCCTCGACAATAGAAACCTTGAAGCGGTAATTGGCTTGCATGTTTCTCCGCAATTACCGATAGGTCAATTTGGATTTAAATCTGATATTTTTATGGCTTCAGCCGATGAGATATACATCAATATACATGGTAAAGGCGGTCACGCCGCTCAACCACAGCTAAATACTGACCCGGTCACTATTACCGCCCAATTGTTAGTTGGCTTACAGCAGATTGTATCAAGAAGCGCCGATCCGCGTATCCCGTCCGTACTTTCCTTTGGTCGTGTCGAAGCACTTGGGGCGGCAAACGTTATCCCCAGTGTGGTACATATAGCCGGTACGTTTAGAACGACCGATGAGCATTGGCGCCAACGAGCATTGATTCAAATCGAAAAATTCGTCCTCGAGCAGAGTTCTGCTATGGGAGCATCGGCAGACGTGGACATCAAACATGGCTACCCCGCCCTCATCAATAGTCCCGAAATTATTGCTCACCTAAAACAACAAGCGGAGTTGTTGGTTGGAGGCGTTAACGTTATCGATATGCCTATCTGGATGGCCGCCGAAGACTTTGCATATTATACGCAAAAATATCCAGCGGCATTTTTCTTAGTAGGTACTAAAAACGAAGAAAAAGGGATTCTATCTGAACTGCATACTCCCACC
>NZ_JABMCQ010000260.1 GCF_013179575.1 Sphingobacterium shayense
CTCTCGACAAAGTATCATAATAAATCCGGTTGGCAAGTACGTAAAGAATCACTACGAAACGAGTTGTTAGGTGCACTCAAGCTTTCGCCGTTACCTGAACGTCCTTCTTCAGATATTATTTTGACAAAAAAACGGTCATATACTGGGTATACTGTAGAAAATTTTGCACTTGAAATTCTACCCGGAGTTTATGTAAATGGTTCTATTTATAAGCCTAAAAAACTACGTGGAAAGGCGCCGTTGATGCTGAGTCCAGATGGACATTGGGGTGGGCATCGCTATCGTGAGGATGCACAAATTCGTACGGCAATGCTCGCCAGAATGGGGGTTATCGCGGTAAGTTATGATCTTTTCGCGTGGGGAGAATCTCTATTGCAATTTAAATCTGAGGATCATCGAAAGAGTTTGTCGATAACTATGCAAACTTTAGGAGCACTTCGCATTTTAGATTATATGTTGTCTCAGAAGGCTGTAGACAACAAACGCGTGGGTATTTGTGGAGGCTCAGGCGGAGGCAGCCATTCAGTATTGATGAGCGCGATCGATAAGCGTATTACCATGAGTATTCCGGTTGTGTCGCTATCGTCGTATTTCTACGGTGGCTGTCCATGCGAGAGCGGCATGCCCATTCATGCCGTGGCAGGAGGCACGAACAATGTAGAGCTGGCAGCGATAGCGGCTCCGAATCCGCAGCTTGTTATTTCAGACGGTAAGGATTGGACCGCGCACATGCCTGAACATGACTTTCCTTATTTACAGAAGATATATGGATACTACGGAGACTCTGCAAATATAGAGAATGTACACCTTCCAGATGATGGACATGATTTCGGATATAGCAAACGTAAGCCGGTGTACGATTTCGTAATAAAACATTTCGGTATTTCTGACGGCGGGTTAAAAAAAACAGACGGAAATTACGATGAATCGGAATGTACAATAGAGGAAGAAGAAATGCTTTACACTTTTGGCAAAAAGGGCGAACTTCTACCTAAAAATGCAATAATTGGATACGAAAACCTAGAAAAAATTTTTCAAAATAAATTGTAATGGATAAGCGAAGACGTGATTTTATTGTGGGGTCCCTCCTGTTAGGAGCTTCTGCACTCTTGCCAAAGACATTAACTGCAGGGTCGGCGAAGAAACAACGATACAAGGTGGCTGTAATAGATTTAATGATCTTGAAGAGACAAAAGTTAAGTGCTTTTGATTTAGCGAAAGAAATTAAAGCGGATGGCCTGGAACTGGATATGGGCGGGCTTGGCAATCGCGATACTTTTGATAGTAAGCTAGCCTCTTTGGATCAACGGCAAGAATTTCTAAAAAAATCTAAGGAAACCGGTGTGGAGATTTGTTCAATCGCGATGACCGGTTTTTATGCGCAATCTTTTGCTGAACGCCCTACATATAAACAGATGGTGGGTGACTGCTTAGATACGTGTCGTAAAATGGATGTGAAGATAGCTTTTCTTCCCCTCGGTATAACAGGCGATTTAGTTGAACATCCCGAACTTCGTCCAGCAATAGTAGAACGCTTGAAAGTCGTTGGAGATATGGCAAAGAAAGCAGGTGTAGTGGTTGGAATTGAAACCGCGCTGGATGCTCAGGGTGAACTCGAATTACTAAACGACATTGGTTCTAAAAATATTCAAATATATTTTAATTTTTCCAATCCGCTTAAACAGGGACGTGATTTAATCAAAGAACTAAAAATACTTGGGCGCAAACATATTTGTCAAATTCATTGTACCGATGAGGATGGGGTATGGCTAGAAAATAATACGCGTTTAAATATGCCTTTAGTAAAAGAAACCCTAGACCAGATGAGGTGGTCAGGGTGGCTGGTCATCGAAAGATCGCGCGATGCCAACCTATCTCCTCGTATGGTGAAAGAAAACTTTGGTGCAAATACGCGATTTATGAAGGAGATTTTTCAATGAGCAAATTTTTAATCTGTAAACTAGTCGTACTTCTAATTCTTGTGCAATCCTGCAGAACGGTGCCTTTAGAGCAGCAGCTGGATAATTCTTTACCTACTGTGGGACAGGTGGGAGCAAAAAATCTTCCTGTGGATTTAGCGCCCATAAAATCACCTTATTTTAAGCATAATTTTACACGCCCAGAATTCCCCAATCGCACCGATAGTGTTGTTCCGGGCGAAGGTATTCAAGATAAAATCGATGCACTAGCAGCACAAGGTGGTGGTGTTTTAATTTTAAAAAACGGGCATCACCTTTCTGGTCGTATCGAGCTTAAATCAAATATTCATCTGTTATTACAAGACAACGCGCTTTTAGAATTTAAAAGTGGAATTGAAGATTTTTTACCGGTTGTTTTTACACGAAATGAGGGTGTTGAGTTATTTAGTTTAGGTGCTTGTATTTATGCAAATGGTGCAGAAAATATAGCAATTACGGGGCACGGAAAAATTCTTGGTCCAGATAAGGGTAGCATCCGAGAAAGGATAATGACACATGATGTGATTGAAAATATTGTAGATAGCAAAACACCCGTGGAGGATCGTATTTATGATGGAAAAACCACTGATTTTATCTTTCCACCAGCGTTGATCGCGCCGATAAATTGTAATGGGTTATGGATCGAAGGTGTTTCACTTGAACGATCGGCATTTTGGAATGTAGTACCTACCTATTGCGAGGATGTGGTCATTCGAGGAATTAGTATTCAATCTGTCGGAATTCAACGTGGAGATGGAATCGATATCGAGTCTTCAAGAAATGTACTTGTTGAGTACTGTACGTTAAACACGGGAGACGATTGTATTGCTATTAAGGCTGGACGTGGTTACGATGGCTTACGGGTCAATCGGCCTAGTGAAAACATAGTTGTTCGCTATTGTTTGACCGAGCAAGGTCACGGTGGGTTTACTATCGGCAGCGAAACAGCGGGTTTGGCTAAAAATATTTATGTTCACGACTGTGTTTTTACCGGAACAGACGTCGGATTACGTTTTAAAACACGACGACCTCGTGGAGGTGGAGGTGAGAATATCCTTTTTGAAAATATTCGCATGGCTGTTGAAAAGACAGCCCTCAGTTGGGATATGCTGGGACAGGCGCAGCATGTCGGGAATCAGGCCAGCCGTGATTTCGTCATGAAACCTAATGCATTAACACCTCGTTTTTCTAAAATCACGTTCAAGAATATTTATATAGAACGTTCCAGAGAATGTATAAAAGTGGAAGGTATCCCAGAGTCTCCACTAGAAGGTGTAACCTTAAACCGAATATACGCGAAAGGCAAGCAATTTCTCTCGATTCAAGACGCAAAGGATTTTTCAATTAGCAATAGTGTTTTTACATGCCAGGACATCTCTTTAGATACCACTAATGTAGTCAGTTTAAAACAGGACAACGTGAAATTGTTAGCGAAG
>NZ_JABMCQ010000261.1 GCF_013179575.1 Sphingobacterium shayense
GGAGCGGTTGACCTAAAACTTCCAATTTGTTCTCACCAATGTATTCAGCAATCTTGTCGTTAACTATTTTGTTGATTTCATCAAACAAAATAGATTTACCAAAAGTGCGTCTGATGTGTCCTTGAGGGACCATACCTGGACGGAAGCCGGGTAATTTTGCTTTTTTAGCTTGTTCTTTGATGGCTTTGTCTACCGAAGGATTATAGTCTTCTGGTGTTAGTTCAACCTTAATGTTTGCGTTGACATCGTCAACTGTTTGGTGTGAAATATTCATACTCTCGTTTAGCTTTAACGCATTTTACAAAAAAAATCCTCCCGAGTTATTAAGTTCGGGAGGACATCAAGTGCGGAAGAAGGGACTCGAACCCCCACGCCTCGCGGCGCCAGATCCTAAGTCTGGTGCGGCTACCAATTACGCCACTTCCGCAGTTTATTAGGACTTTGTTTGTGGCACAAAGATATAAACCTAAATGATATCTCGCAAGTGTTTTTTTGCATTTTTTTTAAAAAATATAGAATCTCAAAATTTGTCTTGTATAAGTGTTTTATATTCATTTACTTTGAAAAACAAAGTACTTTTATGAGTCAGGAAAATTTACTTAAAGAGATCGAACAGATTCGGTCCATGATGGAGAAATCATCAAAATTCATCTCTATTTCGGGGCTGTCGGGCGTATTAATCGGTATTTATGCCCTAATCGGGGCGGCATTCGCTTATGTGAAAGTTTATGGATTTAACAGTGACATCGAATTTCGGGATTACTATATTGACGATCCGGATATACTAAAGTATCTATCAGTTGTGGCGGCAGTTGTCTTAGTTCTTTCTATCGTGACTGGATTATCGATGGCATCGCGGAAGGCCAAATATATGAACCAAAAAATTTGGAATGTAGTGAGTCGCTCACTTTTGTTTGCTATCGCTGTTCCACTTTGTACCGGGGGCCTATTTGCACTTATCTTGTTGAGCAAAGGATATTATAGTTTAATTGCTTCTGTTTTGTTGATTTTTTATGGACTGGCATTAGTGTCGGGGAGTCCCTATACGTTTAAGGAGGTTCGCTGGTTAGGTATATTTGAAATTTTGTTAGGTTTGCTGGCCATACTGGTTCCGGGGTATGGTTTATGGTTTTGGGTAGCCGGATTTGGAATATTGCATATTGTGTATGGTTTGATAGTTTATAAGAAATACGAATAGGAGTGGAGCTGGATTTTTCTTTATATAATAAGGTTTTTGAAAATCGTATCCGTTTGCAAGTGATGAGTATACTTATGGCAAATGATGAATATGATTTTCGTTCGCTTAAAGATTTGTTGGATGTTACAGACGGAAATCTCGCTTCAAATATGAAAGCACTAGAAAAACAAGGGTATATCGTTGTGGAGAAAAGTTTCGTCGATAGGAAACCTAATACCAGGTACAAGCGTACAGAAAAAGGGAAAAAGGCGTTTGAAAACCATATATCGGCTCTAGAGAATTTAATAAAGCAAAAGAGATAGTTAGTTCTCTTTTTTTTACCAATCAACTTTGAAAACCAAAGTACTTTAAAAAAAATAAACACATTAAAAATAAATATCATGGAACATTTTAATCTACCCTCTGAGGATCCAAGTAAAAAGGGAGCCTCATTCATCGAGCGATTCTTTACCTCGTCTCTATTTAAACTTGGTTGTACGTTTTTTCTGGTCTTAGTAATGCTAATCCCGCTTAGTTGGGTGAATGAGCTCATTAGTGAGCGAAGCGATAGAAGTCGATCAGTCGAAAAGGAGATTGCTAGTAAGTGGGGAAATAAACAGATACTTTCTGGACCAATCATTGGTATCCCTTATGTTGTTGAACAGACCATAAAAGAAACAGATAATAGTGGTAATGAAAAATATCAAACTGTTTTCGATACAAAGTATATCTTTTTGATGGCAAAAAATATCGATATAAAAACTGACGTCACACCTACGTATTTGAATCGAGGTATATATAGATCGGTAGTTTATAATTCTGTTTCAACCATCCACGGTGAGTTTGGTGAATTGGATTTTTCAGAGTCAGATATTAACGAAGAAGATCTTTCTTGGAAGGACGCGAAAGTTTTTGTTGGTGTAAGTGATTTAAAAGGTATTACCACTAATCCCTCGATACAATGGGGTGGAAAAAAAGTTAGTTTTAAACAAGGAACGAAAGAAATAAATCTTTTTGAACGGGTACTGGAAGCTCCCATTGATTTATCAAATAAATCTACACATGGGACCTTTAAAATTCAGCTCGATTTACGTGGTTCAAGTTCACTCAGTGTTTTTCCAACAGCTGATGATACCCAACTAACAGTCAACGGAAAATGGGCTTTCCCTAGTTTTGGTGGTGGATTCTTACCTAAAAAACGGGAAATTGGAGTCAACGAATTTAATGCTTCTTGGCAAGTGCCGAGTTTTAACCGGTTATTTCCTTCGCAGTGGTCTGGTTCAGGAAAACGAATGTATACTAATAGCCCTGAGGAGACAGAAAGTGGGGTGTCGGATTTGGTGTCCCCAAGTACGGAGGCTGTGTCGTCGTCTTCTATGGCAAACCAAAAAGATATGATCCAAGTTGATTTTCTGGAAACTATTGACAATTATGATAAAATAAACAGAGTGTCCAAGTATGGTATTTTGATTGTTCTATTGACTTTCGCAGCGTTATTTTTTACCGAAATTATTAAAAATAAACCGATGCATATGATTCATTACGTTCTGATTGGCTGTGCGATGGTTCTATTTTATACGCTACTTCTTGCCTTCAGCGAACATATTGGTTTTAACTGGAGCTACCTTATTGCATCTGTGGCGACGATAAGTTTAGTGAGTTGTTTTATCTTTTGGGTTACTAAGGATCTAAAAATTGCTTATCTGTTTAGCGCGATATTAGTGGTTTTTTACCTTTTTATTTACTGTTTAATGTTATTACAGGATTATGCATTAGTTGCGGGCACAATAGGCGTATTTATTATCTTGATTGTTTTAATGCGATGGTCAGCAAAGATTAACTGGTTTAACTTTAAAACGTAAGACGGTGTTATTTATGTAAGGGCCTCTGTGATTTTAGAATGCGTTCTTTATTGTCCTATTTAACTAGGATTTTGAATTTCAATTTGGGCGACACATTTGCTAACTTGCGCTGGATAAAATTATGGATATATGGAGAAATTATCGGTTCTGACATGTGCACTATTTTTGAGCATGGTTTCCGTGGCACAACGTGCACCAGAAAAAGTTGTCGACAAATCATTAATAACAAATAGATTCAATGCAATGGGGAGAGATGTTATGACGCCCGAAAAACTTTGGGAGTTAGGCCGTGTTTCCGCTGAGGGACTTTCCACGGACGG
>NZ_JABMCQ010000262.1 GCF_013179575.1 Sphingobacterium shayense
ATACTTATAATCATCATTTACATAATAAGCATGAAGCTCATTTGGATTAGAAACAACTGGTGAAATCATGTTGTAGCGTACGTCCTCTGGGTATTTGCGAACGGCTTCCAAATAGGAACGTGAAGCGTACATCTCACCCCAGCCCGCTCCTTCTATACTGGCGTACATTGATCCAATCGTGTACCAGCCGTCATCACGGTAATCAATATCTTTTACAAACTTAATAGCGAAAATGTTTTCTGGATTGTTCTCCGGTATCGCCGTGGTGAGTTGGCCATAATTTGCTGTTGACAATAATGAAAATTCGCCTGATTCGAGAACCTTATTTGCATACTCGATAGCTTTTGTATTGTCACCTTTATACAAATACAATCGCGCAAGTAAAGCTTGGGTTGCATATACGTTACCGTAGATATTACCTTTGAACTCTTTAAATAACCCCTCTGCTTTTAAAAGGTCTTTTTCTACCTGGTCGTATACTTCCTTCACCGTATTGCGAGGCAATATTTCAAAAGGATCATCGGCTAAATTCAAGGGTACCGCTAGATTTGTTTCTGCGCCCTGATTATAAGGCTTCCCAAAAACATTTGTTAAATAGAAGTACATTAAGCTCCTTAGGTATAGATTTTCTGCGATAACCTGATCGCCTTCATCACTCTGCCCTTCTACTACACGATTAATTAGATGGTTGGTTCCCGCGATAATTTTATAAGACGTCGACCAGAACGAATTTACCCTACCGTTACTAACAATACGCTGGTAATTATAATTGTAAAAAAAGTTGTCTGTGGTCGTCCCCGACAACGACACATTATCACTAGGGTATTCCGTTACGCGGTGCCAATTTTCAACCCAACTTTTTAAATTATGGTAATTACCATTGTTCAGTGCTTCCAACGCACCTGCGGTATTGTCAATCGATTCATTCGTCAGTGAATCATACGGCTTTTTATCCAACGAACATGAGCTCGCTAGAATAGCTATGGTTGCCGAGTATATAAAAATTCTTTTCATGTTGTCTATTCTTAAAATGTGAGATTAAGGCCAAAAATAAAACGTTTGGGCGCCGGGTATTGCGCTGTCGCATCGCCCGTCGTTTTATCTACGGCGTTATCATTACCTACTATTGCACTTTCAGGATCGAATCCAGTAAACTTGGTCGCCGTCCATAAATTATCAGCCGAAAGGAACACTCCCAAACCTTTGACTCTTAGTTTGGATGTCACCGCATCTTTAAAATTGTAACCTAGCGTTACGTTCCTTAAACGGAAGAAAGAAGCGTCCTCTAAATAGCGAGACGAAATTTTATTTGAACCACTATTATTATTATAGGCAGCAACTGGATGGGTTGCATCCGTATTCTCCGGTGTCCATCTTGACCATCCGTCCGCTAAAACCATCTGGTTATATGAAGGATAGGCTCCATCTGCGTCGAAGTATTGACGAGCAGCATTGAAAGTAGTTGTCCCGGTGATAAAGGCAGCAGAAGCGCTCAGCGTGAACCCTTCGTATGACATCATCGAAGAAATCCCTCCTTGCAAATCAGGAGTACTCTTTCCTACAAACTGTAAGGTACCATCGTTATAATTGGAAGTCGTACTAACTTCTCCTGTTTCTGAATCAACAATCTCCCAAAGTGGCGCACCATTTTCCGGATCAACACCAGCCCATTTACGCATATACCAAGAATCAATATCTCTACCTTCGGAGAACCGACGGGTTTCACCCTTTGGAATATCCGCACCATCCTTCAAAGAGATTATCTTATTGTTATTATGTGCTATATTAACCCCTAGATTCCATTTGAATTTTTCAGTTCTAATCACGTCACCACTTACCGCTACTTCAAGACCCCTGTTACGAATCGCACCGATATTAGCCCAATATCCTTCCCAACCCGCGGTTGATGGAAATGCGACGTAATAGAGTAATCCATCTGTATTTTTATTGTAGGCATCTACACTTAAGTTAAATCGATTTAAAAAACCTAATTCAACACCGATATTTGCGTCCTTCGAGGTTTCCCAGCTTACGTTCGAATTCTGATATTGCGCAAGGATAGCAGCCGGCTCACCATTATACTGGGCTTCTAATCCGTATGTTGAAAATGACGCATAATACTCATTTGGCAAGTTACCGACAGTCCCGTAGGAAGCCCGAAGACGAAATGTGTTAATTGCCGAAATATCGAAAAAATCTTCTTTATGAATATTCCACGCGCCGCTCAACGAATAGAAACTACCGTATTGCTTTGCTGTTCCGAACCGAGAGGATCCGTCAATCCGATATGATACTTGCGCATTATAGCGATCATCGTAATTATACATCCCCTGTATCAGTCCAGATTGAATCGCGTAATCATTTTTAGTTCCTGTTTTAGAAAGAATATCTGCCGCATTACCAACAATAACCGATCCCGGAGCAATACCCTTTCCCGTCATTCCTAAATCCTGATAAGTATAATCGGAATATTCATAGGCAGCAAATGCCGAAAGGTTATGCTTCCCAAAAGATTCTTGGTATTTCAACATTTGATTGAAAAATCGAACAATTCGCTTCGCCGAAAAATTATAAATTGTTCCATCGTTTGCTCTTCCCGAATTTGAAAGGGGATCCGTATAAGTCATCGACGTACTGTTGTAATAGGCTAAACTATTTGTCGACTCAAACGTAAATCGATCAGATATTTTGTACGAGAAGTCTAAATTGGATTGGATATCGAACGTCTGCCTGTCCCCATAATTATATTGCAAGTCATACAGGTAATTTCGAGCATCACGCCCATACCAGTTGTATAGTTGAGAAGTTCCCTCGATTGTTGGATTTCTTAAACTACCATCATCATTAAACGGTGTATCCCAAGGCATGTTCAGCATCATGTCGTACAAAGAATGCTCCTTAGACTCCGTAGAGGTGTAGGTCGCATTAATTTTTGGTTTAAAAGTGATACGATCAGTCAATTTATGATCCAAATTTAACCTAGCCGACAGACGATTGTAGTCGTAGCCCTTAATGGATCCTTTTTCATCGTAATAATTTAAACTTGTAAAAACTGAAGTTTTCTCCGTTTTAGCCATGTAATTTGCGGCGAAATCATTTAGTCTACCAGCCTGTGTCCCCTTATCCAGCCACTTGTAATCAGTACCAAGCACATCCTCCGTTATTGCATCGGGCACTGCTGATTGATTATTAAAAGATTGATACAAATCCCATAGCTCTGCAGAGTTCATTAATTCCACATTTCCTCTATTGAACTTACTGGTACCAGAAGACAAGTTAACAGAGAACACCCCTTCACCAGCATTCGTCGCAGATTTGGTTGTTACTACGACTACCCCGTTTGTACCACGTGAACCA
>NZ_JABMCQ010000263.1 GCF_013179575.1 Sphingobacterium shayense
AAAGCAAAACAAGGGATAAATGTGACAGAATTTGAATTTCATGTGGGGAGAACGACAATAAGTATTATCGGAGATCCCTTTACCCAAACAGCGACCTATACGATATTCGAGGGGGATGGTTTTTGGGACCCAGATGTCGTAGACGAAAAGATAAATGAGAAAATCTTCATTTCCCCTACGATGATTCCTGACGGAAAGGGTCCGAATTTAGAAAGGTTTGGAGTACCCTATGATTACAATCCGACCACCGTTACCATCCCCTTTTATTAGAAGAAAATGAAAAAGACTATAATACTGATTGCTATCCTCATTTTTACAGGCGCAACTATAATAATTGGATTTCTAGGAACAATCAATATCTCTTATGAGCTCCAAGATGCGGAATTAAGAGAGCGGTATAAACTACCATATAATCTAAATTTTGATTATTGGGGATATGACGTTTCTCAAGAGAATTATGGATTAGTTATTGTAGATAGTGTTGGTGGTTTGGTATTGTATTCCGGCGATCTAATCCAATCTGATTTGTCTATTAACGGGTTGTTAGAGTGTTTCATAACTAGCAGTTCTGTTGTTTTCAAAACGGCCATGAGCGATGGAAATGTCGCATATATTTCGATAGATATAAAACACAGGAGAAGACTAATAAGCGAAGACGAATATTTAAATATTAAAACTGAATATATAAAACCAATACTATTGGACCAAAAACTGATCAATTGGTTGAAATTTAAAAACGAAAGCCATATGAACATTTTTGTTCTTATGTTTCTTTTATGCTTTTTGTTTGGTCTAAGTTGTTTTTTCTGGTACAGATTTATTAAAAGCATAAAACATTTATTTTAAGGATAATACAACCTATTTAATTGACTCTCCCGTAAAGCGATAGGAGTTATTTCTCTAAAAGTAACTTCAAGCTATGTACATTTAATTGTAAACATGATATGGAAAGCATTTTGAACTTTCGTTAGGAAAACTCTCTTTTGTGTTATATAAATGTTTTGATATAAAGGTTTACAAGTGTTAGAGGACTGTTCCCCTACAAAAAATATTTTAAGTGGGACACTTGCATGGTTACATTTTAACAAACTACAATAAGCATTTTGTATTTCTTCACTGATTGATAAAGTGAAGTCTTAAAGCCAGTTTACGTTCAAATTGATGTGTTAGACCAAATTGCGCACAACGTTTCGACTAATTAGCTTTATATTAAGAGGAGAATTCGATTATCAAACTTTGATATTTTAGCTTTTGCGAAATTAAAGGTATGGAGTGTTTTGATTATTATCTTTACGACTGCTATGTAACTTAACACATAGATATTTTAAACATCATGTTTATAATTGGGGAGATTTAAAGCGAAGGCTGTTTTCGTGATTCCATTTTCCTTTCATTTCTTTTACTAAATGGAATTATCTATCTTTGTTGGGTGGTTAATTTAAATTATGAAATATAAAATCCATTCGGCGCGATTAAAAGCGTACACCTTAACCGAGATATTGGTTGTCCTGGTTATCATTGGTATTCTGATATTACTAGCATTGCCAAACTTACTTCCTTTAATAACAAAAGCGAAGAGCACGGAGGCTAAAATGCAATTGCAGCATGTGCAGACATTGCAGAAGAATTATTTCTACGAGAAATCCAAATATTCGGATGATCTTACGGAGATTGGTTTCATTCAGGAAAAATTGACGACAGAGGGGAATGACGGAAAAGCCAATTATCGCGTGGAGATTATCCAGGCAGACAACAAGGGCTTTATCGGTCGTGCGACGGCTGTAGTCGATTTCGACGGGGATGGTACTTTCAATGTTTGGGAAATCGATCAGGATAAAAATTTGAAAGAAGTTACTGCAGATTAGTTATGATTTTATTGGGCATAGCGATGCTGGGTGGAGTAGGTTTGGCGTGGGAAGACTTTAAGCATCGCACGGTCCATCTGTGGTGGTATATTATTCTTGCAATAGGATTAGCAGGTTTAATTTTGATGCAAGGAAGCTACGGGGGGTGGTTGTTAACGACTGTTATCAATCTTTTGTTCGTTCTAGTGTTGTTATTAATTTTAACGATCTATTTCTCTATTAAAGAAAAAAAATTAGTTAACCTTTTTGTTCGTCACTTAGGCTGGGGGGATGTGTTGTTCTTTCTAGTGATAACGCCTTACTTTAGTTTAATGCAATACATTTTGTTCACTGTTGCAAGTTTGATTATCGCGTTATTGTTAACCCCTATTATATTTCGATTACAGGGGAAAAATCGCCACGTACCTTTGGCCGGGATTCAGGCAACCTGTTTAGTGGTTTATTTACCACTGGCGTTTTTCGAATTATTTTCCTTGCCAATTTATTTACCAAACTAGTTTTAAGAGTAAAAAGATTTAATGTATAGCTTTGTTGAATTTTCGATTCGTTTTGTATAAATTTAGCCAGACATATTATTACCTCAATAAAGAAATTTAAAAGACAATTATTTAACCAATGTCCGAATATTCATTGTCCCGTAAGATTGACGAGCAAGCGATCAAAGAGGTATCGAGGCAGTTGGCCAGGCACTACCGCGTGATTTCCGCTTCGAAGAATGCTGATTTTATCGAGCTGCTTACCGATCAGGATCCTCTTGTGTTGGAAGACGAACTTTCTATGGTGCTTGATTTCTCTTTTAGGCTTGTGAGTGTAGAGTCGCAAGTTGTCGATGAGTTGCTTCAACGGTATTACTTTGAAGAGTACGGTTCCGGAACGGACACGCCACTCAAACAGCTGAGTTTTGATAACAATTTCTTAGATAATCTGATATGGGAGGCAAAGAAGCTTAAAAGTAGTGACATTCATATTGAAAGTTTCGAAGATCGTGGGCGCGTGCGATTCCGTATCGACGGGCAGATGGTTGAACGGTATTCTCTTTCAAAACTGGATTATCCGGCACTTATCAATAAGATCAAAATTATGTCCAATATGGACATTGCTGAGAAACGATTGCCGCAGGATGGACGCATACATTATGTGAAAAATAATGAGCATTTCGATATCCGTGTATCGATATTGCCGACGTTACACGGTGAGAAAGTGGTGCTCCGCTTGCTTAATAATGATGCGTCAAACATACACATTGAATCATTGGGGATGTCCGAAAGCGATCTTTCCAACTACCTGCACGGGGTGAAAAAACCAAATGGAATCCTTTTAATCAGCGGACCAACAGGATCAGGAAAAACAACCACGCTCTATGCAACCCTTAAACACCTGAATAAGGAGACAACAAATATTCTGACGATTGAAGATCCTATTGAATACACACTGGAAGGAATTAATCAGGTGCAGCTCCGCGAAAATATAGGACTT
>NZ_JABMCQ010000264.1 GCF_013179575.1 Sphingobacterium shayense
GAGCTCCGATTAATTTGCATTCCGGAAACTTTTCCGGTAAGGTTGTTCATCGGATTTGCATCCTTGACCTTCGTTAGCTCGTCACCCTTAACTGTTTGAGTTGAATAGGACAAACTTTTGGCTTTCCGCTGAATCCCAAGAGCCGTCACTACGACATCGTCAATCCGTTCATTCTCCTGGGCTAGTGAAATAATAATATTCTGATCTTGCGGGGTCACCGTCTGAATAGTCGAGACATAGCCGACAATACTGACGTTAAGGGTTGCGGTCTCAGAGGGAACCTCGATGGTGAAGGCTCCAGATTCGTCGGTCGATGTTGCCGTTTGCGTTCCTTCGAGACGAACAGTTGCCCCTACAATAGGCGTTTTCATTTTCTGCTCGACAACAGTTCCTTTGATCGTTCGTTGCTGCCCGTAAGCGAGCTGACTAATTGAGATCAGCCAAATACAAAATAGAGTTAGGCTTTTGTACATATTGATAGTTTAATGTGAAATTAGTTTATAGATGTAACATTTATGATACATCCAATTAGACAACGGGGATTTTGGAAATATGTTATGCGATTAGCAACAAAAATGTTACAATTTAACCTTTTAGTCAAGTCGACCTGTTTTCCGGAGGAACAGCATTAAAACAAAGGCAATTCTGGGGTGGGATACAAAAGAATAAGTGGATATAAATATACAGTGATGAATAAAAGAATATTTCATGCACTTTGTCTTTTAATAGGTAGGTTTGTTAATTATAAAACAAGAACGAGCTTAGAAGCAACATTCCGATCAGTTTGTTAGCTTCACAAATAAAAGCCTGACAATCAATTGCCATGGAACAATTTATATTTATATTATCGCGAACTTTTGTTGCAATAGTTGCAATTGAGCATCTTTACATCCTATGGATGGAAATGTTTGCGTGGGAAACTGCTGGGAAGAAAGTTTTTAAAGGCTCTTTGCCCGAAGAACTGTTTAAACCGACTAAGAGACTGGCGGCGAACCAGGGGCTATACAATGGTTTCCTTGCTGCTGGCCTTATATGGAGCTTTTTAATTACGGACGTCGCCTGGAAAACGAATGTGTCTATATTCTTCCTAGCATGCGTAATAACTGCAGGGATATACGGGGCACTAACGGCATCCAGAAAAATTTTCTTTACGCAAGCATTACCGGCTATTCTGGCACTACTTTTCGTTCTGCTAACACTTTAGTAGCCGCCAAGATGGATGAATAGTCACAGCTAACAGTGGGGCCTATCATATCAACGAAAATAGATCATTAAATGATTCTGTCATAGAAGGATGAGTAAAGACCATATCTCTGACGACCCGGTAATCTAAGTCTGCGTTCATCGCTACCTGAATAGTATTGATCATTTCATTCGCTTCGGAGCATATTAGCGTACAACCTAATATTTTATTCGTCTTTGTATCGACAATTGTCTTTAAAAAACCCTTGGTACTCCGGTCAATCTTTGCTCGTGGAATACTCGTTACAGGTAACTTTGCCACTTTATAATCATATCCTTGATCTTTAGCCTCTCTTTCCCTCAGCCCAATATGTGCAAATTGTGGCGTCAGCTTTTAACAAATGTCACCGTAGAGAGAGTCGAGGATAATTAAACAAGAGGAAGCCTTAGAATGTTTAAGAAGATGTACAGCTTTTCCACAATACAGTTCTTTGGGATATGCTACATCCTTCAATCACTAGTGCGAATGGCAAGATATCCTTATTCATACACGCGTCTCACACAACACTCCCGTCAATTTTTCCCCATTTACTTTTCCATCTAACTACATTTTACTATATCGCCTCAATTGTTTCTAACAGGAGGGTATCAGAGTGATCGAATCGATGAAAATAACGGTAAAAGTTATTTGATATCTGCTAAATATTAAGCCAGTATTAAATATGAATTTCGTTTGCTTCGATAATAATGACAATGTTTACCTTTATTGAAAACAATATCAATAAAGGCGATCCGTTTAATTCATTTTTTTGGAGCCACCTTCTCTTAACGTATAGGATTTCACCGAGGGAGACTTGTTATCGGCAAATAATGTTCTTCGACGCCACATTATTGAGCTTCAAACGTAAAGCCTCGGCTAACGAAGCAGTTGAGGTTTGCAAATTAAAATCCCATTGGCTTTAGCCAGGGAATATGTCAATGAGGGAAAATCGAAATGAAAGCAGCTGTTTATACCCGTTATGGCGAACCAGAAGTCGTTAATGTTATAGATATGGCGATTCCTGTGCCTAATGACGACGAAGTGTTGATAAAAATCCATGCCGCGGCGGTAAATCGTACAGACACGGGCTTCCGCAGTGCTGAATATTTCGTCTCCCGTTTGTTTAGCGGGTTGTTGCGACCAAAGCAGCGAGTTCTTGGCTGCGAATTTTCCGGAGAGGTCGTTACAATCGGTAAAGACGTCCGCAACTTTAAAACCGGGGATCGGATTTTTGGTTATGATGACCGTAATTTTGGGGGACATGCAGAGTACAAGGTCATGTTAGAAAATGGGGCGGTCGCTCTTATTCCCGAAGGCATGGATTATATACGAGCTGCAGCAATGACCGAAGGAAGTCATTACGCTTTAGGTAATATTCGAGCGGCAAATGTGAAAGCTGGGGATGCCGTATTGGTATACGGAGCTACGGGAGCCATCGGTTCAGCTGCCGTACAGATACTTAAACATTTGAATGCCTTTGTCGTGGCAGTAGCAAACACCAAAAATGTGGATCTTGTAAAGTCTCTAGGTGCGAATGAAGTGATCGATTATCAAACACAAAATTTTTTAGAAACAACGCTTCGCTTTGATTTTATCTTTGATGCCGTAGGGAGGAGCTCTTTTGGCGCATGCAAACCCCTAATGAAACCGCAAGGCATCTTCATTTCGACCGAATTGGGCAAACGATGGGAAAACATCTGGTTAGCATTAACTACGCCGTTAATAAAAGGGAGAAAGGTATTGTTCCCTCTCCCAACAATAGATAAGACGGACGTACTGTATCTCAGAAAACTGTCAGAGCAGGGTTTGTTCAATCCAGTGATCGACCGTCAATACTTTCTAGAGGAAATCGTCGAAGCGCACCGGTACGTTGAATCGGGAAGGAAAACAGGGAACGTGATTGTTTGCATGCAGGCTTCGGACGCAATTTAAGCGCTACGCTCCAAGTTAGTAAGCGGGTGCTTCTTGATTCCCCTGTAACAAAACAATTTATAATTCCTGCATTTTCGGCTTCTTCAAGAAGATCTATTAAATAATTCCAATGAGCCCTCCAAGTCATCAAGATTCTTTTCTATG
>NZ_JABMCQ010000265.1 GCF_013179575.1 Sphingobacterium shayense
TAATTCCACATTTCCTCTATTGAACTTACTGGTACCAGAAGACAAGTTAACAGAGAACACCCCTTCACCAGCATTCGTCGCAGATTTGGTTGTTACTACGACTACCCCGTTTGTACCACGTGAACCATACTGCGTCGTCGCTGCGGCGTCTTTCAAAACGGAGATCGAAGCGATATCATTCGGGTTGATATTCGGCGTTCCATGGGTAACTACGCCGTCAACGACCCATAACGGTCCTGTACCGGAAGATATTGAATTTCTACCGCGAATACGAATGTTAGCCGCTTCGCCAGGTTTACCAGAGCCCGCAGAAACATCTACCCCTGCAACTTTACCTTGTAGAAGATTTGATATGTTTGGTGATTTCTGATCCTGCAACTGCTTTTGACTGACTGTCGACACGGAAGCCGTGATATTTTCCTTTTTCTGCGAAGAATATCCTGTAACAACAACTTCGTCTAGCAATTGATCTAATGGTGTCAATTCAATGTTAACGACACTTGAAGAAACTACAATCTCTTTTCTATCGTACCCTACTGCACTAAATACGAGCGTTTGGCCAGTGGAAACTTGAATTTGAAATGCGCCATTGGCATCCGTACTAGTCGAAAGCGACGGTGTTTCTTTAATAGAAACGGTCACAGATTGTAACGGTCCCTCGGCAGACGTTACCTTACCTTTTATCTGCTGCTGTTCCTGCTGCAAATAAAAGGCTACGTCTGACTCCGGCAAACTCGCTGCGGATGCATAACCTTGAATTAAACCTAATCCCAAAAGCAGATTAAATGAGTATTTGAATCTGGAGAGATTTAGCGCGTGATGGGTAAATCTTTTAATCATAATTATTCCTTTATAAAACGTGAAACTGATCACTCAGTATAGTTTAGGGTTGGAAGGTAAAAGAATAACTACAAATAAAAAAGCGTTAAGATAGACGAAATCGATTGCGTAATTTGAATCAAACGATTGCATAACTAACGATAGGAAATAATATGTATCGTAGACCTTACACACTATAGCATAGTGCATTGATCTTTATGATAGAGATTTATTATTGCGTAGACAACGATATCTATTTGCTGAGAACTGTAATTAAAATTATGTAGAAAAAACATTATTAAAAAACCCGAGCCAAACAAATTGTTCCGCTCGGGTTACTATGCAAAAAGTTTATCTTCAATTAAAGCGTCTCTTTCAGCCAGCCAAAAAATTCTCTTTGCCATACTTGCGCGTTATGTCCAGATAGCACCCAGTGATTCTCTTCGGGCAAATAGACAAGTCGACTTTTTATGTTTTTAAGTTGAGCTGCTTGAAATGCCGATAGGCCCTGTCCGATCGGAACTCGGAAATCTTTCCCGCCTTGAAAAATCAAGATAGGTGTATCCCATTTATTCACATGTGTTATTGGATTGAAATCTGAATACGTTTTTGCATTCTTTTCATCCCAATACGGTCCTCCCAAATCATGGTTTGCAAAAAACAGTTCCTCCGTGGTTCCATACCAGGAAGTCATATCAAATAATCCACAGTGAGAGATGAATGTTTTAAAGCGTCCTTGATGGGCACCCGCTAACATAAATACAGAATATCCACCATAGCTTGCCCCAACTGCACCAATCCGATCAGTATCAACATATGATTCAGTGGATAGATCATCAATTGCGGACAAATAATCCTGAATCGCCTGACCACCCCAATCGCCGCTAATCTCTTCATTCCATTTAACTCCCCACCCAGGCATCCCACGCCGATTAGGCATAATAACAATATATCCCTGTGATGCCATTAGTTGAAAATTCCATCGATAAGAGTAACCTTGTGTGGTGGCCGATTGCGGACCTCCCTGACAAAACAAAAGTGTCGGGTATTTCTTATTAGGATCAAAATTCGGAGGATATATAACCCAGGAAAACAAATCCAGTCCATCACTAGCTTTTGTGAACCTCCCCTCAACCTTTGTTGGAGCGATCGTTTCAAAAATTTTATCGTTAACACGCGTCACGGGTGATAATAATCTCTTTTTAAAATTATAAGAGTATACCTCGGCAGCTCGAGTCATTGTCGTCGAAGTGACTATTAAGCCGCCATCGATCTCTCCCACAATCCCCGTAATATCAAACTCCCCATCACTCAATTGGACAACCTCAGCATTGGCGGAAGCATTAACTTCAAACAACTGAACAGTCCCTTTTGTTGGCGCAGTAAAATATAACTTTCGAGCATTCTTGCTCCAATAGAATCCATTTACTGTCCCATCCCATTGCTGAGTTAGATTTACACGCCGTGTTGTTTTCTTATCAAACAATATGATATCGTTTTTATCCGCCTCGTATCCATCGGTTTTCATGCTCAGCCAAGCGAGTTTTGCACCATCTGGGCTATACGTTGGATTCGTGTCATACCCATTCATACCCTCTGTGACGTTAGTAGTGACCTGACTCTGAAGATCATACCGATAAATATCAGTGTTGGTACTCACAGCATATTCCTTACCAAACTTCTTCTTCGACACATACAACACGGATTTACTATCAGGTGCCCATGTATAATCTTCAGCACCGCCGAACGGAGCTTGAGGTGTATAAAAAGGTTCTCCCTCTAGCAGATCCTTCATTTCGCCTATTTTGCCTTGGTCATAACTCGCCAAAAAAAGGTGATTAAACTCGCCTTTATTAAATGTGTCCCAATGCCTATAGTCTAGGTCATCATATATATAAACATCAGATTTAGCTAAATCTTGATATTTGTCAGCACTATGATATTTTTTTACCAACACACTCCTACTGAATAGAATGTACTTACCATCAGGTGAGAATTTTACATTATCTAACCCACCGTCAAAATCTGTTAGCTGAACGGGCTCTCCACCTTTCAAGGCTTTCATCCACAACTGACCATTATAAGTATATATCACTTCTCCGTGTTCTGTAATCTTTACAACAGACTCATTCCCTTTCCCATCCGAAAAAGGTGTTACAGTGCCTCCTTTCACAGGAACGGTATACAGATTTTTCTCCGAAGTATTGTCCTGAATATTATACTTGGACACACCATATATCAACGTTGCCCCGTCCGTGGAAAGTCCCTCAGCGGAAACACGGCCTAACTCCCAAAGTTTTTCGGGCGTCATAACATCTCTCCCCATTGCATTGAATCTATTTGTTATTAATGATTTGTCGACAACTTTTTCTGGTG
>NZ_JABMCQ010000266.1 GCF_013179575.1 Sphingobacterium shayense
GCCGCGATAAATGATGTAGTCTGTATGCCTAAAGTATTTGCAACAGTCAGAATTAAAAGTATATAGAGTGTAAACTTTATAAGTGTGCTTACAAAGCTACGTATAGAAGGGTCTATATTCCTTTTTTCAAAGCGTCGATCAACAAGCGCACGTGTAAATCGGATCAAATAAATCCCTAAAAATAAAATAACCGCCGCTAAAATTAGAGTTGGTACCTTTAAAATCAAAGTGTCGATAAAGTGTTCGATACCCATTTGAATCTTTTCCATACGCGAAAATATAAAAATTACAACGTTCAACCACAGATTTAGCAAGATTTAGGTATCTTTAACACATGTCTTGGATCTATTTGGACAACAATGCGACTACCAAAGTCGATGCTTTGGTATTAGAAGCGATGCTTCCCTATTTACAGGAAAGTTATGGTAACTCGTCTAGTGTACAACACAGATTTGGCCGGGAGGCAAACCAAGCCGTAGAAACTGCACGGGATAGGATCGCTGCTTCGTTGCGAGTGAAATCCAGTGAATTGTTTTTCAATTCAGGTGCAACCGAAAGCATCAATACAGTCCTCCGGGGTATTGCCCATGCTTATAAGCGGAAAGGTCAACATATCATAACATGTAAAACCGAGCATAAAGCTGTAATATCGACCTGCGAAAATTTAGAAAAGCAGGGCATTGACATTACGTATTTAGGTGTCGACCAGAACGGTTGTATTGATTTAGAGGAATTGACTACAACCATCCGGAATGACACAATTCTCGTGTGCATCATGGCTGCAAATAACGAAACAGGAGTTCTACACCCTATTAAAGAAATTGCACAAATATGTAATCAAAAAGATGTACTTTATTTCTGTGACGCAACACAGCTTATTGGAAAACGAGAGATTGATCTAGAGCAACTTCCCATCGACATCCTAACATTTAGTGCACATAAAATACACGGTCCAAAAGGAATTGGTGTCTTATATATTCGTCGAAAAAGCAAACCAACTCAAATCCCAGCCTTGATTTCGGGCGGAAATCAAGAACATGCTCGCCGAGCAGGAACATTAAACGTACCTGCAATTGTAGGTTGTGGAAAGGCCATCGAGATACTCGAAACCTACCCGCAGATCGCAAAATATCGTGACCTCCTAGAAAATCAAATACATTCGAAGGTTCCGGAAATTATTATTCATAGTAACAATGTTCCACGCCTAGATAATACAAGCTATATCGCCTTTCGTTATGTGAAATCCTCAGAAATCATGACCGCAACACCTGAACTAGCTCTTTCCTCGGGTTCTGCTTGCGCTACAGGGTTATCAGACCCTTCTCACGTCCTAAAGGCCATGGGAGTAGATGACAGAGATGTTTATAGCAGTATCCGTTTTAGTTTAAGTAAATTCACACAGAAACAGGATATCGAGAATGCTGCAGAACTTATTATAAAGGCGGTGGAGAAAATACGGAAACAGTCTCCGATTTGGCAGTTATTTAAAGATAATCTACTGTATTAATTTTGACATTATCTAAACCGTTTTAAATTGCAAGAGCAACAAAGAATACCGTTCTTTGTAAAAGATTTAATTAGGAAATATGGACCCGATTGTAACAATTACAGATAAAGCGAAGGCACGCATCGATCAGATTATGCGCGATGAGAAATATGATGAAAACTATTTTGTCCGTGTTGCGGTTGAAAGTGGTGGCTGCTCTGGATTATCCTATAAGCTCAACTTCGACAACCTTGAACAAAAAGGTGATCAATTTTGTGAAGATAAAGGCATAAAAATATGTTTAGATCTCAAATCGTACCTATACTTAGCAGGAACCGAACTTGATTACTCGGATGGTCTAAACGGTAAAGGATTTGAATTTCACAACCCAAATGCCGCGCGAACGTGTGCTTGTGGGGAAAGTTTTTCAGTATAGAATTAAAAAACAATGTTTTATAAAGAAAAGGGGTGTGAAAACACCCCTTTTTCAGTAAAATTTTTAAAATACCCGCTTTATACTTAATAATTTCATTACTTTTGCTGCTTTAATTTATAAATATAACAATACACCTCTAGCTATGGAGCGTGGTGTTTGAGGGTATACAATTATATGGGACGTAACTTATTAAAAACTGAACAAGCGATAACGTTTGTAAAGGAAACTTTTTCACGAAAGCTGATCCAGGCGTTAAACCTAATACCGGTTTCTTCACCGCTAGTCGTTTTAGACGGGACAGGTATAAACGATGATTTAAATGGAATTGAAAGACCAGTAAGTTTTCCTATTAAATCACTCAATGAACAACGCGCGGTTGTGGTACACTCCTTGGCGAAATGGAAACGAGTACGCCTTAAGGAACTGGAAATTGAAGAAGGCGAAGGAATCATTACAGACATGCGTGCTCTACGTCCGGATGAAGACTATAGCCCTATCCATTCAATTTATGTCGATCAATGGGACTGGGAAAAACGAATTAACGAAGACCAACGTTCTTATAGTTACCTAAAGCAATCTGTCTTAGAAATTTACAATGCTTTATATGAAACCGAGCGCGAAGTTGAAAATCAGTATCCCGAAAAAAAGGCTATACTACCGAAAAACATCCATTTTATCTCGTCCGAAGAACTTTTAAATACCTACCCTTCCTCTACCCCAAAAGAGCGCGAGAACCTAATCGCCAAAGAATACGGCGCGGTTTTTATATACGGAATTGGCGGTGAGCTAAGTAACGGTTTCTCTCACGACGGCAGAGCGGCGGATTATGACGATTGGAGCAGTGCAAATGAGAATGGATATAAAGGACTCAATGGCGATATATTAGTGTGGAATCCACAATTACACACGGCTTTCGAGCTGTCTTCCATGGGGGTTAGAGTAAATAAAAGCGCATTGATGTATCAGCTGGAGATAAGAAACAGCTTGGATCGTGCCAAATTACCGTTTCACAGTCTATTACTGAGCGACCAACTACCACAATCTATTGGCGGCGGTATCGGTCAATCTCGCGTTTGCATGTTTATGTTAAAAAAAGCACACATTGGAGAAGTACAAGTAAGTATCTGGGACGACCAACAGCGCCAGGTGCTCGCCCATCAAAATGTTAACCTCCTGTAAGAGTCGACAAAAAAAGAAAACAAAAT
>NZ_JABMCQ010000267.1 GCF_013179575.1 Sphingobacterium shayense
ATACGACATATTTTCCTCCTTCACTATTCTCTTGTTCGATTTTTGCAATTTCTTGATTAATAACCTTTTCCCTTTCTTTTTCTGTCATTTGATCGTTAACAAGTCCCATGATTCGTTTCGACACATCATCCATGCGCACGAAAAAACGTACGTAAAGGGATTTAGGTTTTAACTCTTCTTGATGTGATTTTGCCCAAAAACCATTGGTCAAATGGTCATTCTCTGGGGTCGATAATTCTGCAATAGCACCGTAACCACAATGGTGATTCGTGAATACTAGGCCTTGTCCGGAAACGATTTCAGCGGTGCAACCGCCGTTAAATTGTACAATGGCATCTTTCAATGATGAATTGTTAATGCTATAAATTTCTTCTGCCGTTAGCTTTAGGCCTTTTTTCTGCATATCAGCCTGATTTAGGCGCTTGATGTGCATTAAGAACCACATCCCTTCATCGGCAATCGTGGTCATGCTCACAGTACATAGGAGCATGAAAATCAATAATTTTTTCATAATCAACCAAATTTTATACGGCAAAGTTGATTTAAATCCTTCTTAATTCAAAATTAAACGGTATTTAGTTCGACAAAATAGATATACGAGCGCGTCACAGGTATCTAAAATAAACGATAACAGAGGATTTATTTTAGATACCTGTGACCGATAGGTTTTTCTATGCCACAAAATTGCGACATGAAGTGGATCGTTTTCTTTATCTTTGCCCAATGGCGTCATTTGAAGATTTTAAATTAAATAAGCAGCTGCAGAATGCGATTGCGGAAGCTGGATATAAAGAACCAACGGAAATCCAGCAGAAGGCAATTACTCCTATATTGGCTGGGCAAGATATCATGGGGGTAGCGCAAACTGGAACAGGTAAGACTGCGGCGTTCGTGTTGCCAATGTTGATGAAACTTAAGTACGCACAGGGAAATGATGCTCGTGCGCTTATTTTATCACCAACTCGAGAATTAGCGATGCAAATTGATGAACATATTCGTTTATTTTCTACTTATCTCGATATTCGGAGCGTGTTATTGTATGGCGGATTAGGTCCGAAGTCACAAAAGGAACAACTGGCGAAAGGTTGCGATATAATTGTTGCAACTCCAGGTCGTTTTTTGGATCTTTATTTAGAAGGAGATATTAATACGAAATCATTGAAGTTTCTTGTAATGGATGAAGCTGACAAGATGATGGATATGGGGTTTATCAGCAAAATCCATCGTATATTGGAAGTAGTCCCGCGTAAACGTCAGAACCTTTTATTTTCTGCGACAATGAGTGAGCTGGTTCGGAAAATAGCAGGAGATTTCCTTGCTTTTCCAACGGTTATTGAGGTGACTGAACAAGCAACGCCTGCTCAGACTGTAACACAATCGCTATATGAAGTTCCGAATTTAAAGACTAAACTTAATCTTTTACAACATCTTTTAAAAGATGACGAATCATTTCATAGAATAATTGTCTTTTGTAAAACCAAAACTGTGGCAGATAATGTTTATCATTATCTCACGAGAAAATATGGAGAGGATCAAGTCAGAGTTATTCATGCTAACAAGGGGCAAAATACTAGGATAAATTCTATTAATTCTTTTAAGGAAGGAAATATCCGGATTTTAGTGGCAACTGATGTGGCTGCTCGAGGGCTTGATGTTTCTAATGTGAGTCATGTATTTAATTTTGATGTGCCTATTGTAATTGAAGATTATGTGCACCGTATCGGTCGTACCGGTCGGGCATTCAATGTTGGTGATGCCATAACCTTCTGTAACCCCGCTGAGAAATATTATATTCAAAAGATAGAAAAGTTAATCCGTCAAAAAATTCAGGTGGTTGAATTGCCTGAAGGAGTATTTATTGAACCAACGGGATTCGAAGAGCGCCAACATATCGCTCGTGAGATAGATGGACAGATTAAGAAAGATAATCCTGATTTTAAAGGAGCTTTTCATGAAAAGAAACATGCGCTAAAAGCAAAATCAAGTTCTAAGAATTTTAAGAAGGGTAATTTTAATGGTAAAGGCAAAGGGTCCAAAAAACGTTAATAAATGAAAATTACGCCGATAAATATTACGTTGGCTTGCGCACTGACTTGGATTATTTCTGAGTGGAGTAACGAGCAATTCGATTTTTCTTGGTGGTTTGTATCGTTTTTGATTGTATTTTTGGTTGTTGTGGATATCATCTTTAGAATGATGTTCAAACAAACTCAAAAGCTTTGGATGGCCGAGATTGGTTTTATCGTTGTCACGTGCGTCCTGTTATTAATAATAAAAATTGTTTAGTAGATATGAAAAAAGCTGAGATAAAATTAAATGTTACGCTAGATGAACAAAACATTCCAGAATCTATCGATTGGTCTTCTACCGATGGGGAGACGACAGACCAGATGCCTGCGAAAGCGATGTTTCTAGCGCTATGGGATGCTCAATATAAAAATTCGTTACGGATTGATCTTTGGACGAAAGATATGCCCTATGATGAGATGAAGCGTTTCTTTTACGAAACTCTGCAAACTTTGGGCGATACATTCCAGAGGGCGTCAGGAGGAGACGAAATGGCAGAGAAAGTTATCGGCGATCTTCGCGACTATTGCGCTCATTTTGCTGAAAAAATGGAGGTCTTAGAAGAAGGAGCATAATTCTAACAATATTGGTTTAAGCTATTTTTTATGAATTATTTTTTAGTGAAATCTGAACCATTTAAATACAGTTGGCAACAGCTTAACGAAGATGGGCATACATTTTGGGATGGAGTGAGGAATTATCAGGCCCGGAACAACTTGAAGGCGATGAAAGAGGGCGACTTAGTTTTGTTCTATCATAGTAATGAAGGGAAGGAGGTTGTGGGTATTGCTAAAGTGATTAAGGAGTTTTATCAAGATCCAACTACTGATGATGAACGCTGGGTAGTCGTTGATATAGCACCTGTCGAAACCTTCAAAAAGCCGGTGACACTAGAAGTGATAAAAGGCGATGAGTTTTTGCAGGATGTAGCGTTAGTCCGCCAAGGACGATTGTCTGTAATGCCGCTAAAAGTGGAAGAATTTGATCGAATTGTTGCTTTAGGGAACGAGTAAAACAAAACACAGGAACCTCGCTCCTGTGTTTTG
>NZ_JABMCQ010000268.1 GCF_013179575.1 Sphingobacterium shayense
GATAGAAGCAATACAAAATCGAGATGTAGAACAATATGAATAAAGCGCTCTTTATTTATATCCCATGCTCACCAGCCATAAAAACGATAAATAGATGAAAATACAGCATATATTATGTAGTATAATTTTACTGTTGCTTAGCTCAACCGCTCAGGCCCAACATATCCAGTCCGCCACAAAGGAAACACTGGATAAGCTCGAGCAGTTCCAATTACAAAATCAGTCGGCAGAAGGCCTCAAAATTTTAAAGGCAGGCATTAAAACGACAACTGCTCCGGCAGACCTTGCCTATCTATACGCACACCAAAGCGGCATATATGCATCGATGGACAGTCTCTTGGTTGCAAAACGGCTCATTGACCGAAGTATGGAGCAAGCAAAAAAATCGAAAATAAATACTTCTTTAGCTGTCGCTTATCGGGCAAAGGCCTTTTTATATAACGTCATGAATATTCCAGATTCAGTAGTTAAAAATGCACTGGCGGGATTACGACAGGTAGAAAACAACGACGATGACCTTCCTACAAAATATCACCTCAACTATATGTTATATAGCGCTTACAGCAACTGGGAGGATGCTGAAAAAATGGAGCACTACATCCGTAAAGCAGAGAGTTATGCCTTAAAGGAACAGAACTTCAATCTCCAAGCAAATGTCAATAACGGGATTGCCAGCATGTACCTGACCGAGTATAAAAAGAACAAACAACAGAATCTACTCGACAGCAATTTTTATTATTTGAATAAATCCTTTGCACTGCAGCAACAACATCCGGATGAAATTACGGGCAATACCTTTGCGATTACCTGCATCAATCTGGCGAACTATTACCTGGATTATTCGTCAGAAAAACTTTCTACCCGGGAACGTAAAGCTTTTCAATATCTTCAGCTTACCGAAGAGAAACTCAAAGCTAACCAAGCGACCTCTGAAAAATGGATGAATGTGTTCGGAATTAAAAGTGGCTTTGCAAAAAAGCAGGGAAATTTAGCGCTTTGCGAACAATACCTTTTACAAGGGCTCGCCCGGTTAATGAGCGCAAAAGGCAATTATTATAGACTAGAGTATGCCACGAATAAAGAGCTCGCTGATCTCGCTCAAAAAAAAGGTGACACAAAATCTGCCTTGGTCTATCAGAAAAAAGCGGAGGACTTATTAAGAAAATCATTCAACGAACAACAGCTATTTAATGCTCAGAAATTAGATGTTCAGTACGAAACCGCCAAGAAAGATCAGGAACTGCAACTTCTCAAGGAGCGTGAATCGTTTAGCCGCAAACAAAAGTATCTCTATGGCGGAATCGCCGTTGCCTTACTTTTTGGGTTGGTGTTTATGTTTATTTCCTACCATTTCAAGCTGCGCTACTCCATAGAGCGGGAGAAGAAACTAGTCAAAGAAAAAGAAGATGCGCAACAACAGGCACTGATGCAGCTTCAACTAGAAAAAGAAGAGCAGGCACGTATGAAGATCGAACAGGAATTATTGGATCTGCGAAAGCAACAACTCGAAAAAGAAGCATTGGCAAACTCTTTAATTATCGACCGAAAGAACGATACACTGAAGCAAATCCAAGATAAAATCAAAAATGGTCAGTCCGGTAATATACAGAAACTAATCAAAGAGGAAATGTTGCTACAATCTGATTTTGAAGATATTAAAATGCAGATACAGGACTTACATCCCGATTTTTTTAACCGCTTGGGCGAAAAAGCTATTCAAAAGCTCACGCCACTTGATCTGAAATATTGCACATATCTCTACCTTAAGATGTCTACCAAGCAAATCGCTCAGGCACTGCACGTAGAGCCACAAAGCGTACGGATGTTCAAATATCGGCTTAAACAGAAATTTGGACTCGGAAAAGAAAAGGACTTGGAAGATTTTTTAGCGGAATAGGCTGTGCCTATTCTCTGAAAAACAAAATAACCGACACATCCAGCTAATAGAAATTAGCGCTATTTTTATAATGATTAACTGTTAGTGCCTCCCTTGTGTAAGATTCGGATACTTGGAGCCGAATAACTTCAAACTTAAATAGAACCAAATCACTATCAGTTTATTTATAAAATACTGGATACTTTGATGTGTTTCAATATTTCGTGTACGTGGGCCTTAGCCTGCGGATCACTCCCAGGGTAGGTAAAGTTTATTTCGAGATATTGACCTGACCTGAAGTAGGTTTTAGCAACGCCTTTTACACGTCCACCAGCTTCCTGCTCTTCGTAATACACGTTCTGTCCGTTCGCGTCATACATCATCATGTGTTGATGTGTGTCAACAAAGGCATGCCGGTCGTCGTCAGTGTTTTCCAGCTCGGTATAAAGTTCTACCTCGCCGCCCGGCGTATCATAACTGAAAAAATAGTCACCCTTCACCGCTTGCGGAGCGAGCTGGAAAGGTGTGTCCTTAATCTTCAGGTGTACCTTGTTAAGCAAGTATCGCTCCTCCGGGTAAATGCCAATAAATGGATCCTTCCAGAAAGTTTCCGGTATTTCGACCGGTTTCAGCTGTGCGACCGTCGCCCGCTGCCATTCGACGATGCCTAGACCCAGCTGTTCATTTACAGCATTTAATTTTGCTAACGTAGCCGCCGTGTCGGACGGCAGAAGCGGGATAGCTGCTTCAAAAATGAGATTATCTTTTTGATAGAGCCCTAACAAGCATTGTCCCGCAGCCGAACTTGCCCAATAGATACCCGTTTTATATGTATTCGTTCTGGCAGAAATCCCGGTTTCGGTCAATGTCGCACTATACCGGTTCATCGACGCATCGACCCCATCAAAAGCAATGTTTCCACTCTCACTATAGTGTTGATCCAGAAAAATCTCCTGTGCATCGTACAGCACCGTGGCATTAAGGAATAGGTCACCCCAGTCCGGGTCTTGATACAAAACCGTTTCCTGCTGGTAAATCGGATTGTTGTCGTTATTATGGGAATACTCCAGAGCTCCAACA
>NZ_JABMCQ010000269.1 GCF_013179575.1 Sphingobacterium shayense
TTTGCATCTGACGGAATTCAAGGATGTCTTGCACTATATCGGATTTATTCGCTAACGCCAAGAGCACATCCTCACCAGTTTTATACTGTCCGGTTTTGGTCTTTTTTGCTTTTGGGTCGAGCTGTAAGTGGTCGAATAAGACTTCTCCGAGCTGCTTTGGCGAGGCAATATTAAACACTACACCCGCTTTTTCGTAAATAGTTTTCTCGAGGCCCTGTACGGTGTCGAGAAGCGTCGACGAGAATAGCTTTAATGTTTCAACGTCGATTTTTACTCCGTTCTTTTCTATTTCTGCAAGTACGTAAATCAGTGGAAATTCTACTTTTTGAGCCAACTCAAGGGTTTGAGTCTCTTGAAGTAGAGGTTGAAATTTTTGATAGAGTTGCCACGTAATGTCTGCATCTTCCGCGGCGTACTCTTTTACTTTTTGTATTTCAATATCACGCATGTTTGCCTGATTTTTACCCTTTGGTCCGATCAGCTCGGTGATGGAAACAGGCGTGTAGCCAAGGTAAGTTTCAGCCAAAATATCCATGTTATGCCGGGTGTCGGGATCGATTAGATAGTGTGCGATCATGGTGTCAAACAGCGGTCCTTGTACTGCAATTTGGTAACGAGAAAGCAGGAGAATGTCGTATTTGATGTTCTGACCTACTTTTTCTATTTTGGGATCTTCTAAAACCGATTTAAATATGTTGAGGACATTTTGTGCAGCCATGCGATCTATCGGTGTAGGTACATAGTACGCGATGCCTTTTTGATAGCTGAAGGATATACCGACGACTTCAGCAGAAAGAGCGTCGATAGATGTTGTTTCGGTATCGAAAGCAAATATCTTTTGCTCAGAAAGTTCTGTGGCTAGGGCCAGCATTGCGGGTTCGTTATCGACCAGAGTATAAGTATGGATAGTGTTGTGAATGTTTAAGGTTGCCGCAACTGGTTCTGGTGTAGCCGCAGGAATTGTCTCTATGGCAGGTGACGAAAATAGGTCCATCTGTCCGGTAGTGGCTTTTGGAGCGCCATCTGCGATATTGAACTCTTCTCCGAAAACCCGTTTACCTAGTGTTCGAAATTCCAATTCCGAAAATAACGGCTCGAGCAGGTCTTTATTAGGGCTCTCCATTAGGAGCTCTTCTTCTTTGAATTCTATCGGTACATCTAGTTGTATGGTTGCCAGTCGTTTAGATATTTTCCCCTGTTCAGCGTAATTCTCTACATTTTCTTTGAGCTTGCCTTTAAGTTCGTGACTATGTTCAATAATTCCTTCGACGGACCCGTACTGTTGAATAAGCTTTTTTGCTGTTTTTTCGCCAATTCCTGGAATACCTGGGATATTGTCGACGGCATCGCCCCATAGTCCAAGAATGTCGATGACTTGAGTAACGTCGGTGATCTCCCATTTTTCTAGGATTTCGGATACACCCTGTATTTCAGCTCCATTTCCCATCCTTGCTGGTTTGTAGATCAATATATTTTCCGAGACGAGTTGCCCAAAATCCTTGTCGGGGGTCATGCAATATACTTGAAAACCGTTGGTTTCTGCTTTTTTTGCGAGGGTGCCGATAATATCATCCGCTTCATACCCGTCCATTGTAATAATAGGAATGTTGAAGCCGGTTATAAGTCGAAAAATGTAAGGAATTGCGTTGGCAAGATCTTCCGGCATTTTCTCACGATGTGCTTTGTAGGCTTCGAATTCTAGATGCCTATTTGTGGGAGCTTCCGTATCGAAGACTACAGCTAAATGTGTTGGCTGCTGATTTTTGAGGATCTCGAGTAAGGTGTTGGTAAAGCCCATAATCGCCCCGGTATTTAGCCCGTAGGACGTTAATCGAGGAACTTTGTTGAGTGCGAAGTAGGCTCTGTAAATCAGCGCCATGCCGTCTAGAAGGAAAAGTTTTTTCACCTATATATAGTTTTGATTCTCTTTCACAAAGGTAGGAAAATAAGCTTTTTTTGGCTTAGCGCGAAATGGAAAAATTAAAAAGCGTGATAAGAGCAGCGTGAACCGCTAAAATATTTGTAAATAGACACTCGAAGTCATCTTTATTTACGATTTTTGTGGAATGAGGGGATTGGTTACGAAATCTACTGGAAGTTGGTATACGGTGCAAGACGAAAACGGTCGGCACGTAGAATGTCGTATTAAAGGAAAATTCCGCACAAAAGGTATCCGTACGACAAACCCCATTGCAGTGGGCGACTGGGTAGATTTTCAAATGGAGCCCGATCAGGACTCAGCAATAATTATTGCCTTGGAACCTCGACGGAACTATATTATCCGAAAATCGATTAATTTGTCGAAGCAAACACAAATTATTGGGGCTAACCTCGATCAAGCGATGTTGATAGTTACACTAGCGTCACCACCTACCTCGCTTGGTTTCATTGATAGGTTTTTAGTTACCGCTGAGGCTTACGATATCCCTGCTATTTTAGTATTTAACAAGTTGGATCTTTTTTCCGAGGAAGGATTGGAGGTCTTGGCTGATTATATGGATTTGTACGAACGGATCGGTTATCCTTGTTACGCAGTATCTGCGCGACAGGGCGACGGAATGGAGGATATACGGTTGCTGTTACAAAACAAGACCACGCTTATCTCTGGGCATTCGGGAGTAGGAAAATCAACTTTTGTGAATGCGGTATCCCCTGAAGCGGAGCTACGTACCGGTGCAATTTCAGATTGGTCGGATAAGGGGAAACACACCACTACTTTCGCTGAGATGATTGATCTTTCTTTTGGAGGAAAAATCATTGATACTCCGGGTATCCGTGAGCTAGGGATCGTCGATATTGAAAAGGAGGAATTATCACATTTTTTTCCTGAAATGCGCGCACGCTTGAATGAATGTCGATTTCATAATTGTCGACATATCAATGAACCTGGTTGCGTGATTCTCCAGGCCCTAGAGCAGGGCGATAT
>NZ_JABMCQ010000027.1 GCF_013179575.1 Sphingobacterium shayense
CGAAGTTGCTAGAAAGCTTTCTCTCATTGGAATGGATAACATCGTTGGTTTTGTACCGGATATTTTTGATTCTGCATTAACCAAAGTAGATTTAGTAGATGATGTAATAGTTTCCGATTTGAAGGATAGATTCGATTATGTTTTATTGGATGTTCGCAATTCTATTGAATATAGTCACTCCCATATTCCAAATGCCAAGCATTATTTTGTGGGATATTTGCCAAAAATGGATCTATCGCCTCTAGAGGGAAAAAAGTTGATCATACACTGTCAATCCGGCGACCGAGCATCGATTGCATATTCCTATCTAGAATCTAGGGGTTTTAGAAATCTTAAATTGTATTTGGGTAGTTTTATTGACTGGGAGCAAAAAGGAAGAGCCTTGACAAAATGAAGGCTCTAAATGCATTTTACTCGTTTTTTAACATCGTTAATTCACTATAGCATACGGAGTGAATTTGTGATTAGGTTCAAAGTAGTTCCACAGGAGATTAGCTATTTTACGCGTCAGGACTTCAGCTTGGTTGTCTGGAGTCCAACTTTGATCTTTGTTATTTTTTGTTAATATAGCGAATACAAAATCACCCGACGGGCCGTGAACAAATACAACTTCGCCGCGAGCGTCATTCACTGACCCTGTTTTTGATGCGGTTGCGATATTCGCTGGAATTTGTGAAAGAGAGCGTTCGTTGTAGAATTGGTTTTTTAGAAACCGATACATTTTGTCTGACATACGGCTATCGTAAATGTCTCCGAACCTAATTTTAGCTAATAAAGTCGCGATTTCTTTGGGTGTTGTTTGTCCCCAACCGTATTTCTTCCAAGCGCTTTCTCTTCCTTCGGTTTTTGAGTTTACTTTCGTGTTTTTAAGACCAAACTCATCCATTAACTTATTTATATTGCTACCCCCTCCGGCAAGCTCTTGACTCCAGATTGAGGCGACATTGTCACTGTAGGTGAGCATCAAAGAGACCATTGTTGCTAAATCTGTAGTAGCACTATCTTTGTAAAATTGCATAAGTCCTGATCCTCCATACTCACGTTTCGTGTCATATCGATAGGATCCCGTTAGTTTGAGTTTTTTCTCATTTATTTTGTTAAATACCCCTACCAGAATAGGTATTTTAACGATACTCGCGGTAGGAAATATAGTGTCAGCCTGAATATTAACCGTTTTGTTTTTTTCAAAATGCTCGACGTAGATTCCAATTTCGCCTTCAAAGGACGCGATCTGTTCTTTTATAAGTTTGTCTAGCTTTTTATCGTTTTTTTGCGCTTGCACTATGCTAGTGATTAGTGTAACATTAAAAATTAGTAAGAGTAACTTTTTCATAGGAAGGAGGCGGGTAAATGTTAGAAAGGCCGTGTTTGTAATGATTTGATAGCACGACCTTTCTGATATATAATGAATTATAACTAGCCCTTGGCGTGCGCTTTACGTTGTTTGCTATGTTTCTTTCCGTAAAAATAATAGATTACTAACCCAAGTAATAACCAAGCAGCGAGACGTTCCCAACTTTCGATTGGTAGTGATGCCATTAGTATGACACAAACTAAAATTCCGAGAATAGGAATTACCGGGACAAATGGTGTTTTGAAAGGGCGTTCCAGCTCCGGAGAAGTTTTTCTTAATACGAGTATACCTACACACACCAAAGCGAACGCAAATAGTGTCCCTATACTCACCATATGTCCTAAATCTGAGATAGGCACGAATCCTGCGAAAATAGAAACGAAGACCATGAAAATGATGTTGGTTTTCCATGGTGTATGATTTTTGGAAAGATCCGAGAACACCTTCGGTAGCAGTCCATCTTTACTCATCGAGTAGAATACCCGACTCTGACCAAGAAGCATCACGAGGATAACGGACGTGTAGCCCGCAATAATTGTGATTGTTAAGGCTGTATTTAAAAATGTATACCCTGTTTTAGCAAATGCAGTAGATACTGGTTTAGCATTGCCCTCGAATAGGGTATAATGTTCCAAGCCAGTTAGGACATATGCAAAAAGTACATAAAGAATTGTACATACGATTAATGATCCGATGATACCTATTGGCATAGATCGTTTTGGATCTTTCGCTTCTTGGGCAGCTGTGCTAACGGCGTCAAACCCTATGAAAGCAAAAAACAGAACGCCCGCCGCGCGGAGAATACCGCTGATGCCGAATTCGCCGAAATGCTCTCCGGTTAAAAATTCCCACCATCCTAGTTCGCCGTTTTTTACCATTTCTTCGGCAGGATTTTCAGGAATAAACGGTGTGTGGTTTGCGGAGTCGATGAAGCTCCAGCCAAGCGCTATAAAAATTAACACAACAGATACTTTTAAAATTACCAACAGGTTATTGACTGTTGTTGATTCCTTTGTCCCTCTTATTAGTAAGAGGGAGAGTAAACACACGATAATAATAGCTGGAATGTTTACGACTCCGCCTTCCCATGGACCTTTTAAATATTGTTCGGGAATGGATAGGTTAAACGTAGAGAGTAGTTCATTGAAATATTGAGACCAACTTACGGCAACCGTCGCGCTGGCGAGGGCATATTCTAGTACCAAGTCCCACCCGATGATCCATGCTACAAATTCGCCCATTGTTGCATAGGAATAGGTATATGCACTTCCCGCAACTGGAATCATCGACGCAAATTCAGCATAACAAAGCCCTGCGAAGGAGCAGGCTACAGCTGCAATTATGAAAGACAGTAAGACAGCAGGACCCGCATTTTCCGCTGCTGCTATTCCTGTTAATGAAAATAATCCAGCTCCGATTATTGCCCCGATTCCCAACGCTACTAACCCCGTAGCAGAGAGGGTTCGTTTGAGCGTGTGCTCTCCTGTTTCCTTAGCTTCCTCAATGATTTGAGGTATTGATTTTTTATATAACATGGTCAGGTTGATTTTTATATAAAATATTTGGGTTAGGGCTTTTTAAATTTTGCATACGAATCTAAGACGTAAATACGAACATCTTCTGCTGAAGCGGTCTCAATAAATTGAAGTTCGGGTCTAAATCGTTCTCGAAATAGCGGAAGTTCTTCTTCGCTGATTGGAATAATACTTCGAATGAGTTTTGCCGTAAATAGGCGATCGACTTTACGTTTACTTTGTTCGGAGAGAAGAAGGTCCAGATTTTTCCGCGCTTGTTTACTTTTGCGCCCAAATAGCCTCGAAGGCGAAACACGTAAACCACCTTTATTCTGGGATACTTCAACAACTTTTCCTTCATTTCTCGCTGTAGCGATTTCTGCCGCAAGCCTGCTGTCAGTAAGCCTAGTTACTAATACTTCATCTATAACGATACTTTTCTGATCACGAACTAAATAAATTCGCTGTATACCCTCTTCGTATATAAATATAGTGTCTGTTTCATAACCGGGTTGAGCAAAAGTTAATAGATCGTTGAGTGACCCGCGAATCAGAAACTCTCCATCTCCATTAGATGTAGCTTCATCATTGGTTCGTAGATTTTTTACGGTTACATCTTTCAACCGTTCGCTACTGTTTAATTCATGAACTATACCTTTTATCTCCTGTGCTCTGAGGGTTGTAACTATAGAAATAAATAGTACGGTTAATATACATAACTTTTTTAAGTCTTTCATGTTGTCTAATTGCGGGGCCAAATGTTGTTATCTGAATTAATGTCGGGGTATACGTTGTCTGGGTCAATCACTACTTTAGAAAGTTTCTCTATTGATTCGAGTTTGAAACGCCACGACTTATTTCGCTGCCATACTTCTACAGGAAGTTTTTTGCGAATTTTTTTTCCAGACTCAGTCGTTGCTTCTATAACCACGGGGAGAGCTAGCTTTTGTAGATTGTCGATCGTAATTAGAGCCCCGTCTTTGGGGTCCATATTGACATATTCAACGTTTGCAAGACTCTGATCTAATGTCCAGTTATTTTGAAACCACCCTCGCCAAAACCAAGCTAAATTTTCGCCGGTTTCATTTTCGATAGTGCGGAAAAAATCGTCTGGAGTGGGGTGTTTATAAGCCCAGTTATGAATGTATGTTCTGAATGCTTTGTCGAATCTTTCAGCCCCTATTATTTCATCGCGTAGCAGTCTCAAACCAAAGGCTGGTTTATAGTAGGCGAGGACACCGATATTACGTTCACGCATTCCTGCAGGTGCTGACATAATGGGCTCTAAATTCGGGTTGGCTAGTGCTTTAGAAATTGCATTCCTATCTCCAAAAGATTTGTTGTACTCTCCTTTGTTAAAGGCTTCTGTGGACAAGTCATTTATAAAACTGTTAAACCCTTCGTCCATCCATGCGTGTAGTCTCTCGTTACTCCCCACTATCATCGGAAACCAGTTGTGTCCAAATTCGTGATCTGTTACTCCCCATAGACTTCCTGCCTTCGCTTTGTAGCCGCAGAACGATAGCCCAGGATATTCCATACCACCAACGTTAGAAGCAACGTTTACTGCGACAGGATATGGATACTCAAGCCATTTTTCACTGTAATACTCGATAGAAGCTTTGGTATATTCTGTAGAACGTTCCCAAGCGTTGTCCCCGTTACTTTCTACTGGGTAGGCCGATAATGCGAGGGAATTCCCACCGCTAGGAGTGTTTATTTTTGCTCCATCAATAATAAATGCAGGAGAACTGGCCCAGGCGAAATCGTGGGCATTTTGTAGCTTGTATTTCCAAGTGAGAGTGGTATTTTGTGGGCGAGAATTTTTGTCCGTCACTTCCTGCGCTGAACGAATCATAACCGTTTTGTCGCTTTGGAAAGCTTTTTTATATCTTGATAACTGATCTTTCGTCCATACTTCTTCGGGGTTTAGTAATTCACCGCCTGCAACAACAATGTGATTTGCTGGTGCCGTTACTTCCACTTGATAGGTTCCATATTCAAGATAGAACTCTCCCGGACCCGTGTAAGGATCGGTATTCCATCCTAAAATATCGTCAAATACACAAACACGAGGGTACCATTGAGCAACGCTATAGATTTTACCGTTTTTTGTATTTAGTATTCCTGTACGATCTGCCCCGTACTCAGGTATAGTATATGCAAAATCTATATTTATATCCACGGTATTTCCTCCTGGTTTGAGGGGGGTGGGTAATTCAACACGCATTCGCGTGTCATTTATAGAATAGTTCGCTTCGCTACCGTCCCCCAAGGTTACTTTATTAAAAGAAAATCCACCGTCGAATTCTGAACCGGCGGTTCCATAACGACTATCTTCAAGAGGAACGACTGCTTGTCCTCGTGAGTTTTCGTTAAATAAATTTTGATCAAGCTGAAGCCAGATATGACTTAGTTCCTCCGGACTATTATTTGTGTACTTAATAGATACGGAGGCTGTGACGCGGTCGGACTTATCATCCAGGGATACTTTTAGGATATAGTCTGCCGCATTTTGCCAATAAGCTGGCCCCGGTTTTCCTGAGGCGCTTCGATATGTGTTTCCGTTCTTTGTGTAAAAAATAGGATCAAACGTCTCTGTATAATTATAGGCGCTTTGTATTTGTGAATGTGCTGTTTGTGATAAAAGAAGACAGCTCGAAATGGCGGTATATATTATTTGTCTTAGCATATGTTAGTAGTTATCGTAGTTTTTCGTTGTATTCTTGTTCGTCAAAACCTAATATAATTCCTTTTGAGGATTCAATTAATGGTCTCTTTATCATGCTATTGTTTTCTAAGAGCACAATGTTTGCTGAAGTGGCGTCTTGGACGGTCGCTTTTTGTTCGGGATTTAATTTTTTCCACGTGGTCCCGTTTTTATTGACGAGTGATTCCCATGACACCTGCTTTTCCCATTCATCTAATTTTTTCCTAGTAACAGGTTCTTTTTTATAATCGTGAAATGTGTGTTGAATATCGTGGTCTTGTAGCCAGGTTAGCGCTTTTTTAACTGTGTTGCAGTTTTTTATACCGTATACGTGTAGCATAATTTAATAATTTTTTCTGTTTGTTTGTTATTCGCGCCAAAACATACTATGAAGTAGGAAACTGGCGGTCTTCTAACTTGCTTTAGCAGTTGTACTTCAAAAAGGCTCAATTTTCCGTTGTAGATAGATCCGTTTTAAAATTTTCTGTTATTCTGTGAAAACAGGCACCATTTATAGTTATTGTCCTCGGTGATGGGATTATGTTTTGAAAATCATATAAAACACCCGCGTAATCATTTCAGAGAACTAATTGTAAATATACATTTTTTTTCAAAATGCACGTAAAATGACGACGGGCATATCTTTTTCTATCCATAATTAAGAAGGATATTTGGTAGAAAGTTGAGAAGTATATGTTGAAGAAATCCGTTATCAATGTGTATTTTTTACACTAAGTGTTTTTGGTAATCAAAAAAATATCATTACCTTTAGTCACACAATATAAATATAAGACAAAACATATGAGCCTAAAAGATTTTAAAGGTGTTTTGACGGGAGATCAAGTCCAAGAGTTATTTGAGATTGCTAAAACACATAAATTTGCTTTACCAGCTGTAAATATTATCGGTACGAACTCGATTAATGCAGTAATGGAAACCGCTAAAGCGGTGAATTCACCAGTTATTATTCAGCTTTCAAATGGTGGAGCGCAGTTTTATGCGGGTAAGTCGTTAAATAATGACGGACTTAAAGCATGTATTTTGGGAGCGGTTTCAGCAGCTCATCACGTACATTTATTGGCAGAGCATTATGGTGTTGCGGTTATCCTTCATACTGACCACGCTGCAAAGAAATTACTTCCTTGGATTGATGGATTGTTAGATGCGGGCGAGAAGTTTTTTGCACAACACGGAAAACCATTATTCTCTTCACACATGTTGGATTTGTCGGAGGAACCTATCGAAGAGAACATCGAAATTTCCGCAAAATATTTAGCGCGTATGAAACCACTAGGTATGACCGTCGAGATCGAATTAGGAGTAACAGGTGGAGAAGAAGACGGAGTTGATAACTCGGATGTTGATAGTTCTAAATTATATACACAACCTGAAGAAGTTGCATATGCGTACGAGGAACTTTCCAAAGTTTCTGATAAGTTTACGGTAGCAGCCGCATTTGGTAATGTACATGGTGTATACAAACCTGGAAATGTAAAACTTCAACCGGTCATTTTAAATAATTCGCAAGCATATATTAAAGAGAAATTTAATTTGTCGGCCGAAAAGCCTGTGAACTTCGTATTCCACGGTGGATCGGGCTCAGCTCCTGAGGAAATTGCTGAAGCGATCTCATATGGTGCAATTAAAATGAACATTGATACCGATATGCAGTGGGCTTACTGGGACGGTGTTCGTGCTTACGAGGCTAAAAATCGTGATTATTTGCAAGCACAGATCGGCAACCCAGAAGGCGCTGATTCACCTAATAAAAAATATTACGATCCTCGCGTTTGGTTACGCAAAGGAGAGGAAGCATTTGTTGAGCGGCTAAGACAGGCATTTAGTGAATTAAATGCGATCGATGTTAATTCGAAATTGTAATTGATTGCGTTATCTGACGCAACTATATAGTAATACCCAAGAAGCCCAGGCAGTGCACTGCCTGGGCTTCTTTATATATATATGTACTACGATTTTGCATATTGAATGCTGTAAAATCCGTAGTGAGGATGTTTCCCTGCACCCGATGTGGTACCACAAAGCTTGATCGATAAAATTACCAGTTATTAACAGAAATTTAATTTGTTTATCTGCGATGAATTGCTATATTTATACGACATAGGATGGAGCATATTTTTAGCTCTTTACGAGGGTGGGGTAATCAATAAACAAAGTAAAGTCGATGAGTAAACAAAGCTTTTTAAATTTTTTGAAGTTTGAGAAACGGTATTCTATTCATACGATTAATGCTTATTCCCATGAGATTGATACTTACGTTTCTTTTTTAGAATCTCAGAGCCTGGCGTTAGAACACGCAACGTTTCGTGACGTGAGGGCTTATCTTTCGCAATTGAAAGAAAACGGGCGACAGGCTACTAGTATCAACCGTTCTATTTCTTCACTACGTTCTTATTACAAATTTTTATTACGAGAGGGGTTGGTGGCCGCAAGTCCGATGGTCTTAATTCATGCTCTAAAAACTGGCAAGAAATTACCTGTTGTTATTGAGCAGGATAAAATGGTTCATCTATTGGACGAAGGACATACGCGACCTAACGATTTTGAACATGCACGGGATTTTGTTGTTCTAGAATTGTTATTTGGTACAGGAATTCGTCTTTCAGAATTACTAAATATTAAGGAACGCGATATCGATACATATAATCGACGTGTGCTTATTTTAGGTAAACGAAACAAGGAAAGGTTGGTTCCTATTCACCAAACATTGATGGAGGAAATTACTCAGTATTTAAAACTTAAATATAGCCAGGAATTTAAAAACAATTCATCCCACTTAATCGTTACCAACGTAGGAAAGCAAGCGTATCCAAAATTGATTTACAGGATTGTCCAGCATTACCTTGCGCAGATAACATCGCAAAAGAAGCGGAGTCCGCACGTGTTGCGCCACAGCTTCGCCAGCACATTGTTAAATAATGGAGCCGACTTAAATGCAATTAAAGAATTATTAGGCCACGCGGGACTGGCCGCGACTCAAGTCTATACACACAATTCAGTGGAGAGATTGAAAACAGTTTATAAACAAGCCCATCCAAAGGCTTAAAAAAAGGAGGAAAAATGAATATTATTGTGCAATCTATTAAGTTTGACGCAGATCAAAAATTGGTAACATTTATCAAAAAGAAAACTGCAAAATTAGAGCAGTTTTTAGATAATATCATCGAAGGTGTTTGTTATTTACGATTGGAAAATGTAGATGACGAGACTAATAAAATTGTGGAGATTAAAATAAATATTCCAGGGAATCAATTATTTGCCAAGGCGCAGGCAAAAACATTTGAAGAAGCAACAGACGTTGCTGTTGAGTCGTTAAGAAGACAAATTAATAAACATAAAACAAAAACGCGAACGAATTTGAGCAACCATAAAGAGCTGTTAAGTGGTGCTGAAGAGGAAATATAAACTTTAAAAAATGTAAATGTTGAAAGCTGATTGAAAAATCAGCTTTTTTATTTGGATCAAATCTTAATAACATCTATATTTGTTGCGTTAATTAAATCGGAAAATGATAGTTTGTCCATTAGCAAATTTTGAAGAAGTGTTTCACACGGGAAACGGTGCCGTTTATCAATGCAGTCGTAAAAATTGTTATTGGTTAGAGTTTCAAGGCTCGGCCACTGCTTTTCGCATTTCTGATTTTTTTCATTTTAAGAAAATTATCGATAAAATCGATATTGATTCTATGATTAGTGATACTTCTCGAACCTCTGATTTTGAGGTGATTATGCCACATCGCACAGACCGTTGTTTCATTTTATCGGTACAAGATATTTTGAATTTACGTGAAATCTTGTCGGGAGCAAAATTCATGATTGAGCTGAATAGCGAAGTTAAAAAGATTTTGCGTAAAGAGGGGGTGTACCTCGTTTAAGCCTTCGTTTAATTGTATTGATTATAAATAACTTACACGCTCTCTAGCCTAATTTAGACTGAATTCGTATTACAGTTTTTTTATTCGAATCGATCTCTATTAATGTATCTTTGTATCAAACAATGTAGGAATAACATTGTTAATATTGTATAATCTAAAAGATCAAAGATATTATGAAAGATTTATTAAAATTGAAAACATCTCTAAACGAGGATATCGAAAATATATTAAATGCACAAGTTAAAGTTGAAGCTCATTCTTCGGCTCTTTATTTAGCAATGTCTTCTTGGTGTGATGACCAAGGTTTAGACAATTCCGCGACGTTTTTTGCAAAACAGGCTGATGAGGAGCGTGCACATATGTTGAAAATTTTTAATTACATAAACAATCGTGGCGGTCGTGCTATATCTCCAGAAATTAACAATATTCCTGTAGAATTTGAGTCCTTTCGCGGCGTATTTGAACAGGCATTAGAGCAGGAAATGTTCGTTACTGAACAATTTAACAATATTGCTGATAAATGTATGAGATCAAAAGATTTCGTGACATTTAATTTCTTACAATGGTTCTTAGAAGAGCAAGTGGAAGAAGAATATGTAGCGCGTCGTATCTTAGAATTGTTTGATGTAATTGGAGAAGACGGTACGGGGCGTTGGGAAATTGACAAACATTTAGTGAAGGTTACTTTTGATGGTGAATAATTGATTTACTTATTTACTTAATGAATAAAAAGGGTTGTTTCTTATGAAGCAACCCTTTTTTAATTATACAAAAAATAAAGTTTTAACGTTCTTTGATAAACGTATAGCGAAATTCATTTTTTTCGTATATTGATCTCAAACGAGTGAAAACAAGATTTGTGAAGTATCTAAGGTATTCTATTTTCATTGTTGCTTTGGTTAGTATCCATGCCTTAGGTATGTCTGAGCTCGTAGCTCAGACGGCGGATCGGCAAATTCAGGGATATGTAATTGATACAGCAAGTGTTCGCATGCAGGGAGTTACCGTTCGCCTTATCAGTGAATATGATACGCTCGTTACGAGTACTTCAGGGGCCGGATTTTATGAATTTGAAAAGGTTAAAGGAAAGAACGTCCAAATTTCCTATAGCATGCTTGGCTATAAGATTATAAACAAAAAATTGCCATCCGATTCACGGAGTAATTTTTTTATGATGCCGAACGTTGTGCTTTCCCCACAAACATCGTTAATTGAAGGCATATACGTAGTTAAGACTGTTCCGGTTACTTATTCTATAGATACAGTTCAGTATAATATGGATGCGTTTAGTTTTCGAGCGAATTCGCTACTCGAAGAGGCTCTGAAACAGTTACCGGGGATACAGGTTTCCCGTGATGGTACTGTGTATGCGCAGGGCAAACCAATATCTTCCGTGCGGGTGGATGGTAAAAAGTTTTTTGGAGGAGATGTTCTTACTGCGACGCGAAATTTACCAGCTGATTTTATATCCCAACTACAGGTCATTAACTCATATGGGGAAAATGCTACTAATAACGGTATGAAAACGGAAGAACCGGAGAAGGTTCTGAATATTGTTTTGAAGCAAGATCGTAAACGTATTTCTTTTGGACAAATTACCGCTGGCGGAGGCACGAGTGAGAGGTTTATAGGGAGTATCGGTGTCAATCGATTCGACGACGGACAAGAATTCTCGATTGTCGGATCCGTAAACAATACGAATACTAGTTTGTTTTCGTTTGGTTCTCCCAACGGCGTAGGCGATCGGGATCGTTCTTTATTTGATGCAACAGATTTTGTGGATCCCACTGACGGATTAAATAATATTAAATCATTTGGATTTAACTTCTCCGACAATCTTGCGAAGAATTCCCAGTTCAATGGGAGTTACAGTTTTACGCGTAAAGAGAACGTCACACAGGGAAATTCGTTGCTACGTTCAAATTATATCGGTAACATGATTTCTAACCAGGAGTCTTATCAAATGACTAATGATAACAACTTTCATCGTTTTACGGCAGAATTTAAACATCAATTTGCAAATAACGATATATTAGAAATAAGACCGGTCTTTAGCTACAATAGGACCAATATGGGGAACAACCGTCAACGTCAAATTGACAATAACCGGATCACCAATCGCGGTATATATCGAGATACTTCGTTTTCGAAAAACCCAAACATGGACGTAAATCTAGTTTATGCAAAAGCTTTCAAAAAGAAGGGGCGTAAGCTAATTGGTAACGTAACTTTGAATTTCAACAGCAATGACGAGCTAGAAGATGTATTGGACCGTTATACTACGATCGACTCGACATCGGATGCACCTGTTTTTTCCCATTTTGAACAACGCTATTTCATTCAACAGGATAACGGTACGGATGGTGTGAAAGCTTCACTTTCGTACGTGGAGCCATTTTCGGATTATAGTAAACTTGAGTTTGTATATGATTATCAATTGACGGATATGACCACAACACGGCTGGTTGAAGATAAGAACAAAACGGATGAACTTGGGTATTTTTATTATGTTGATTCACTAGGAGTAAACTATAACTACAGATTCAATAGTAGTAAGGTTGGACTAAACTATCAATATACTCCAAACAAAAACGTGCGTGCGAACATCGGTTTTGCGGTACAGCCTTTAAAACTTGTTGGAAACCTTCCAGGTCAGGAGCTTAAATATACATATGGAAATGTGAATCTAGTGCCGACCGCCGGAATAAAATGGCGAGTAACTAAAGAAATTGATTGGGCAATAGATTATATTGGTAAAAACAATCAGCCAAATTTCTTACATATCATTCCTGTACGAGACAATAGTAACTCGCAGAATATTATCGTAGGTAATCCGGAGTTGAAAGCCGAGTTCTCGAACCGTATCAGCACTACCTTCCGTAAATTTATAACCACACGTAATCAATATTTTGAGACCAATTTTGCTTATAATTTTGTAGTTAATAAAATTGTTTCCGATAAAAAAGCTTATTCATCCTCGACGATCCAAGAAACATCTTTTAAGAACGCGGACGGCTATTTTGATTTAAAGTGGTATTATCTGTTTAATACACCTATTTTTAATGAAAGCCTACAACTGGATCTAATAGGAAGTACTGATTATTACAATAATCTTTCCTATGTAAATGATGAGCGAAACAAAACAAAACAATTGGTTTATTCGCAATCTCTTCAGTTCCGCTATAATTGGAGTGATTATTTTGAAACCCTGTTTAATGCGAATTATTTGCTCAATCATGCAAGTTATACATGGCCCAATAAAACTGAGGTTACTGCGCATAGTCTTTTATTTAGCGCGGGAACAAAAGGATATTTATCGGATCACATTACCCTAGGTGCGGAAATGTCTCAACGATTCAATTCGGGTTATGAAAGTAGTTTTATGAATAGTAATCCGACGATAATAAATGCATATATGGAATTTTCCTTTTTCAATAATAAGGCTGCAGTACTACGTATTCAAGGATTCGACCTTTTAGATCAAAATAGAAACATGGGGACGTATAGCGAGTATATCGGTAACGATTTATACGAAGCAAAAAATAATCGCTTAGGGCGTTATTTTATGCTTACTTTAAATGTTCGATTGCAAAAATATCCAAAAAAGAAATAATATGCATGCAGTTGTCATAACAGAATATGGAGGTCCCGAAGTTCTTAAATTAGTTGTAAGAGATAGTCCGAAGCTGAACGATAATGAAGTGCTTGTGGAAGTAAAAGCTGCCGGGGTAAACCGTCCGGATGTATTCCAGCGTAAGGGCAATTACCCTGCACCCGCGGGCGCCGTGGCCGATATTCCCGGATTAGAAGTCTCCGGGATAATAGTAGCCTTGGGTAAGGGTGTAACAAAATGGTCTAAAGGTGACCGTGTATGCGCGCTGGTAACAGCAGGTGGATATGCGACGCAGGTTGCTGTACATCAAGATATTTGTTTACCGATACCCAATGGCCTTACTTTTGTAGAGGCAGCAGCGCTTCCTGAAAATATTTATACCGTGTGGGACAATGTTTTTCGAAGGGGACGTCTTTCTGCGGGTGAAGGCATATTAATACATGGTGGATCCGGTGGAATTGGTAGTATTGCAATACAGCTATCTAAAGTATTCGGTGCGCGAATTTTTACGACCGCCTCTACAACCGAAAAATGTAAATATTGTGCCGATCTTGGGGCAGAAATTGCGATAAATTATAAAAATAGTGACTTTGAGACTGTACTGAAAGGCGAACAAGTTAATGTTATTTTAGACAGCATCGGGGGCGATTATTTTGAGAAAAATATCGATCTACTGGCACCAGAAGGGCGATTGGTTTATATTAACGCTGTAGGAGGAGCTAAGGTTCCCCTTAATATTTTTAAACTTATGCAGAAGCGGTTGTCGGTTACGGGGAGTACGCTTCGTGCACGCGATATTTGTTTTAAAGCTGAGTTAACCCAGGATATTTTTCAAAACGTTTGGCCATTAATTGGCGAAAAATTTCGTCCACAAGTCTTTAAAAAAATACCTTTGGCAGATGCCGCCAAAGCCCATCTATTAATGGAGTCGGGTAATTTCCTGGGTAAGTTAGTTCTAACTGTATGATTTGCTAAATACTTTTAGCTATCTGTTTTAGGATATTTTTGTTTACTTTAGAGAATTCTTAAATAAGCCGATAATTGATGAAATTGAAATTTTTAACAACAATTTTCTTAAGTGGGAGCCTGTTTTTTGGCCATGGCCAAACGATCGACAAAATTGAAAGACCGATCGATTTGGTCAGTACACTTGTTGGTACGCAGTCTACGTATTTATTCTCGACAGGGAATACTTATCCCGCGATTGCTATGCCTTGGGGTATGAACTTCTGGAGTCCACAGTCTGGAAAAATGGGCGATGGATGGATGTATAGTTATACTGCTGAGAAGCTACGAGGTTTTAAACAAACCCATCAGCCGTCGCCTTGGATGAACGACTATGGTCAGTTCTCTATTATGCCTATGGTGGGGGTGAAGACCTTCGATCAGGAGAAGCGATCGAGCCATTTCTCGCATAAAGCGGAAGTAGCGAAACCGCATTATTATTCTGTCTATTTAGCGGACTATGATGTAACGACAGAAATCACGCCGACAGAGCGGGCTGCGTTTTTTCGCCTCACTTTTCCTAAGACCGATGAAGCTTATGTGCTCCTTGACGCATTTGATAAAGGATCATATGTGGAAGTCCTACCGAAGGAGCAAAAAATAATAGGTTACTCCACAAAGAATAGCGGTGGTGTGCCTGACAACTTCAAAAATTATTTTGTACTGGAATTTGACCATCCATTCGCAAATATCTCAACCTTCGCCGACTCGGTACTAACCGAGGATCGTTATCTGGTAAAAGCTGATCACGTAGGTGCGTTGGTGGGTTTTCAGATCGCTAATAGTGGAGAGCAAGTGCTGATAAAAGTTGCGTCTTCTTTTATTTCTAAAGAACAAGCTGAAATTAACCTGAAGGAACTTGAAGGGACAACGTTCGACGAACGGGTTGCTAAGGGAGAAAACATTTGGAACACGGAGTTGAAAAAAATAGAAATAGAGGGCGGTAATATCGACGATATGCGGACCTTTTATTCCTGTTTATATCGATCGTTACTATTTCCTCGCATGTTTTATGAAATCGATGCAAAGGGAGATGTTGTTCATTACTCACCTTACAATGGGAAAGTTTTACCCGGATATATGTTTACCGATACTGGTTTTTGGGATACTTTCCGTAGTCTTTTTCCATTCTTGAACTTAATGTACCCGGAAATTAGTGAGAAAATGCAGGATGGACTTGCAAACGCTTATCGTGAGAGCGGTTGGTTGCCAGAGTGGGCCAGCCCTGGTTTACGCAGCGTTATGGTTGGAAACAATTCGGCGTCTGTGGTCGCTGATGCTTGGATCAAAGGTGTGCGTTCAAAAGACATTGAGACGCTTTATGAGGCTGTATTGCACGGCGCGAATAATGCTGGACCGTTGCCAGCGGTAGGCCGTGCAGGGGCTAGCTATTACAAAGAGTTAGGTTATGTGCCATACGATGTTGATATTAATGAGAATGCTGCTCGTACTTTGGAATACGCCTACGATGATTTTTCAATATATCAATTAGCAAAAGCATTGGATAAACCTATGGAAGATCAACAACTTTATAAGGATCGTTCTTTCAACTATAAAAAGCTCTTTGATCCTGCTACAGGTTTAATGCGAGGAAAGAATAAGAACGGTGAATTCCAATCCCCTTTTAATCCGTTTAAGTGGGGAGATGCATTCACGGAAGGAAACAGCTGGCATTATACCTGGTCCGTTTTTCAGGATATTGAAGGATTGGCAAATTTAATGGGAGGCCACCAAGCGATGGAAATCAAATTAGATTCAGTGTTCAGCTTACCACCGATTTTTGATGATTCTTACTACGGATTTCCTATCCACGAGATCAGGGAAATGCAGGTTGCTAATATGGGACAGTATGCGCACGGGAATCAACCTATTCAGCATATGATTTATCTTTATAATCATGTGGGAACGCCGTGGAAGACACAATATTGGGTGAGAGAAACGATGAATAGAATGTATTCACCTAATCCGGACGGTTATTGCGGAGATGAAGACAACGGTCAAACGTCAGCATGGTATGTATTCTCGGCACTTGGGTTTTATCCAGTAACACCCGCTACTGACGAATATATTTTGGGTGCTCCCTTATTTAAAAAAGCGACACTGCATTTGCCTAACGGAAAGAAAGTTTCTATTCAAGCTGACAAGAATTCGAATGAAAATAGGTATATCCATAGTATGAAGTGGAACGGGAAGAATTATTCAAAGAATTACATCAAGCATAGCGAACTCGTTAAGGGCGCTACTATTTCCTTTGATATGCGGTCTGAACCGAATAAAAATCGTGGAGTAAATAAAGATGATCTTCCATTTTCGTTGAGCAAAGACGATATGTAGATTGTTAAATATTGTATTTATTATATTTAGAACCTCCTTTTTTAAGGGAGGTTCTTTTGTTTATAGAAGAGTGCAACACAGTCGTACGTGTAACCTCGGGAGAGATTAAGTGATGTAAGTGAGGATCATCGTCGGACTCGGAAGGTTTGATCTTTTGATACAGAAAAATATATACGTAAATGTAACAATCTAGCTCAGAAATTTTCGATCATTCCTAGATGATTGAAAATTTTGTATATTGCTTTTGCTAATCAGCATAAACCCTATAAGTAAATGGCGTATTATAATTTATCTAAAAAAATTCGAGTTGGGGCGATCGGTCTTAAAGGAATGGGTTGGAGTAATCTTCAGGCAATTTTAAAAGTTCCAGGCGTCACTTGTGTTGCAATTTGCGATATCGATGATCGGGTGCTTAGTGAAAGATCTAAGACTTTGGCTGAATCGGGTAACAAGCTTAAGCAGTACAAGGATTATAAAGAGATGCTAGCAAATCCGGACGTGGATGTCGTTATCGTGGCCACGCCCGATCATTGGCACTGTTTGCAAGCGATTGATGCAATGCGTGCGGGGAAAGATGTATATGTCGAAAAACCCTTAGCCAATTCTATTGGTGAGTGTGATTTGCTCATCCAAGCCCAGAAAACCTATCAGCGTGTTGTACAAGTTGGACAGTGGCAGCGCAGTCAGAAACATTTTAAGGATGCCATCGATTTTGTTCATAATGGAAAGCTTGGTAAGATACGAACGGTTAAATCTTGGGCCTACTTAGGGTGGAAGAAGCGAGTTCCGAAAATGCCAGATAGTGAGGTTCCAGCTGGTGTTGATTATTTAAGCTGGCAGGGTCCCGCTCCGCGTTACCCCTTTAATCCCAATAGATTCCATTATAACTTTCGGTGGTATTGGGATTATGCAGGTGGATTAATGACAGACTGGGGGGTTCATTTGCTCGATTATGCGCTGTTAGGGATGAAGGCATCGACACCGACGTCCGTGATGGCTATGGGAGGCAAGTTTGCCTACCCCGATGATGCCGGAGATACGCCTGATACCCTAACGGCGGTTTATGAATTTGAAGGTTTTAATATAATTTGGGAACACGCGACGAGTATTAGCAATGGACCTTATGGCCGAGAGCATGGTATTGCTTTTATTGGTGATAATGGAACATTAGTTCTTGATAGGAAAGGGTGGGAAGTTATAGCCGAAAAGGATCGAATGGAGAATATCTCCTTACAATCAAGAGTAGACAACGGTTTAGAACTTCATATGGTTAATTTCATTGATGCAGTACGTCAAGGTAATCCGGAGATGGTTCACGCGCCTGTTCAACAAGCTGCTCATATAGCAAAGCTATCCCAGATGGCTAATATAGCCTACAGAACAGGAAATAAATTGACTTGGAGCGTAGAGAAAAATTCGTTTGAACAACAAGAAGCAAATCAATTTTTGAATGCGGTTTATCATAACGGATATCAGTTACCTAAATTTTAATCATTATAGCTAAATAAACTAAATCGTAGATGAAAAGAAAGGAATTTATACGGAACGCGGCTGTGCTGGCAGCGAGTGGTGTGTTTTATAAGGCCTCAGCCTTGACCAATGCCAAGGGGCCACTTAGGGTAGGGTTAATAGGCGTAAATGGTATGGGCTGGGCAGATTTAAAAGCAATTCTGAAAGTACCGAACGTAGAATGTATTGCTCTTTGTGATGTTGATGAAAATGTTTTAGATAAACGTATAACGGAATTAAAGGAAAAAAATATTAAAGTTACTCGATATATTGATTACAAAGAATTGCTTGCCAACAAAAGAATAGATGCTGTAATTATAGGTACTCCCGATCATTGGCACTGTTTACAGATGATAGATGCGGTGAAAGCGGGAAAACACGTGTACGTGGAAAAACCTATAGGAAATTCTATTCATGAATGTGAAGCAATGGTGGCTGCGGCTACCAAGTATAATCGTATTGTTCAGGTTGGTCAATGGCAGCGTAGTCAACAACATTTCAAAGATGCGGTTGATTTTGTACATTCTGGCAAGTTAGGTAAAGTTAGGTTGGTGAAAGCCTGGGCATACCAAGGTTGGATGAAGAGTATTCCGGTTAAGCCCGATACCGCTGTCCCTGCGGGGGTGCATTACGATAAGTGGCTGGGGCCAGCGCAAAAACGACCGTTCAACCCGAATCGTTTCCATTTTGAGTTCCGTTGGTTTTGGGATTATGCCGGCGGACTTATGACAGATTGGGGAGTACATATGCTGGACTACGCACTACTAGGTATGAAAGTTTCTGATCCGAAGTCTGTCATGGCAGCAGGAGGAAAGTTTGCTTATCCGAACGATGCTGCAGAGACTCCCGATACCCTGACTACGGTTTTCGAGTTTGATGACTTTAATATTCAGTGGGAGCATGCTAATGGCATTGATTTGGGACCCTATAACAGAAATCATGGTGTTTCTTTCATAGGAAATAACGGAACCCTAGTTCTAGATCGGAACGGTTGGGAAGTGATACCTGAAGGAGATCGTATGGAAGCTGTCCCTTTACAGCCCTCTAAAGACAATGGTCTAGAATTGCATATGCAAAATTTCGTGACAGCGATTCAGAAAAACGATAGCTCATTATTACACGCTCCGGTACAGGCGGGTGCGCACATCGCTATTTTCTCGCAGATGGGGAATATTGCCTACAAAACCGGAAAGAAATTATATTGGGATCAACAAAAACGAAATTTCACTGACACAGAAGCAAATACATATTTGAGAGCAAAATATAATAACGGCTATGAGATTCCCTTGGTCTAACGGGTGATTTATATTTAGGAATGTCGATTTATTCTTAAGTGTCGCAGAGTCAGTTCGTTGCTTGCTGATTTCTTTACGTACTTAGAAGAGTGTGTAATTTGGAATTGGGCAGTCTATTTCGTATATTTGCACATATACCTTTAACACCGCCTTTTATCTTTCGATAAAGCTCTAAAATCCGACGCGTTAAGACATATAGCATTTCTAACAATTAAAAAAAAATTAATTTCATTGAATGGGTAGAAGCCAAATTACATTTAACAAAAAAGAACGAGTTAAGAAGCAACAACAGAAAAGACAACAGAAGCAAGAAAAAAAAGAGCTTCACAAATCAGACAACAACAAAGGTAAAGCGCTAGAAGAAATGTTTGCTTATGTTGATGAATTTGGAAATCTTTCAAACACACCTCCAGAGAAAAAATACGAATTTAAGGAAGAGGATTTATTGCGTCCAACAAGTGACGAGGATGAATATCATCACGGGAAAGTTTCTTATTATAATAATGAGGGACACTATGGATTCATCCGCGATAATATGACAAAACAAACTGTTTATTTTAATGACAAACTAGCGGGAATTGTATTACGCTTAGATCAGCATGTAAAATACAAATTTATTCGTACTAAACAAGGGAACCAGATTTCCGAAGTAATTTTGAGCTAATAATTGTTTAATTTTTCATATTGAAAGCGGGACACACTATAGATGTATCCCGCTTTTTTTATTGTAACTGCTTCGCGTTCCTCATTGCTATGGTAGTTTGAATGCCTGTCGGGTCAACATCTTCCATGTTCCCTGCGTTTTCACCCAAGTTAATGCAATTCCTAACTTGATATCTGCGGGTCCTTTTCCCGGATCATTTGTCCTCGCTAAAAGCGTGTGGCGAACGATAGCGGTATTTTCAAGAACTTGAACTGTTTGTTTCTCAATTTTGATTTGCTCGAAAACGGAGGTGCCAGATACCAATGTGCCGACAAACTCTTCTTGACTTTCAATTTTTCCGCTCGAATGTCCGTATGTTAATTGTTCTGCTGATAAATTTTTAAGAGTAGGTTCAGACGGGTGCAGCATTGCTTCTATGAGGTTGTTTACAGCATCTTCCACGTCTGCGATGTTTTTGTCCTGCGCGTGAACATGGGAGCTACCTAGGGTAACGATAAGTGTCAACATGAATAGCGTTATTTTTTTAAATGACATAATGGATTTAAATTTGTTCTACCCTAAGATAGGTAATACGATTCAATCTTCCTAGAGTTGATTTTTTTAGATTGCATGGTTTTTTCGGCTACTATAACATACATGTGTTAGGACTAATTTGTCTATTTTTTTGCTAACTTGCTACTATTAATTTAAATATTCCAAAACTTTCTAGCTATGATTATGGATTATAATATATCTGAAAAAACAGCATCATATATTCAAACCGAAGAGTTATATGGAGCCCATAATTATCATCCGTTGCCTGTTGTGTTGAGTAAAGGGAAAGGGCCTTTCGTTTGGGATGTCGAAGGAACGCGTTTTTTCGATTTTCTGTCGGGTTACTCGGCCGTCAATCAAGGGCATTGTCACCCGAAAATTATTTCCGCTTTAATCGAACAGGCACAGCAACTAACGTTGACTTCGCGCGCATTTCACAGCGACAAAATGGCTGCTTACACGCAGTATGTAGCTAAATATTTTGGATACGATAAGGTGCTGCCCATGAATACAGGCGTGGAAGCAGTAGAGACGGCGCTGAAATTGGCTCGTAAATGGGGGTACCGGGTTAAAGGCGTACCTAATAATACCGCAAAAATTATAACGGTTGAGGGAAATTTTCACGGAAGGACTATTAATGTTATTTCATTTAGCTCCGACCCCTTAGCTAAAGAAGGATTTGGTCCATTTGTTGATGGCTATGTGACAATTCCTTATAACGATCTTAGAGCGTTGAAAGAGGCGCTTCAAGATCCCTCAGTCGTTGGTTTTCTAGTTGAACCAATTCAAGGAGAAGCGGGTGTGTATGTTCCTGATGAGGGTTATTTGAAGGAGGCTTATTCGCTTTGTAGAGAAAAAAATGTTTTATTTATTGCTGATGAAGTGCAGACTGGGTTATGTAGGACGGGGCGTATGCTGGCCTGTGATCATGAGGATGTGCATCCTGATATCTTAATTCTTGGCAAAGCATTAAGTGGTGGTGTGCTGCCAATATCTGCTGTTTTAGCGGATGACGAAATAATGTTAAGTATCGCCGCCGGAGAACACGGCTCTACATACGGCGGAAATCCATTAGCTTGTGCAGTAGCTATCGCAGCTTTGAATGTTTTAGAAGAAGAGAGACTCGATAAAAGGGCGGAGGAGCTAGGTCTTTATTTCCGAGAGAAGCTAAAGGAAATTAATCACCCAGCAATCCAAACTATTCGGGGCAAAGGATTGTTAAACGCAATAGTTATTCAGCATCATGATGCAAATGCTGCGTATACGTTATGTATGGAGTTGATGGCTAATGGGTTATTGGCAAAGCCTACGCATGGAGATAAAATACGGTTTGCACCACCGCTTGTTATTTCTAAAGAGCAGATCGAACAAGCTGTGGAGATAATAAAGATGTCGTTGAATGTTTTAAATTAAGGTTCTTTGCTTCATGATTGGATTTATTATGCTAAATTGTAAGAGATTCAAACGTTATTTAGTTCTGATTTTTTTGTTTTCTTAACATATGATATCTTTAGCATTGTAAATGTTCTATAATTTTGAAAAATTAAATAAAGGAAAAATATATACTTATCAAATGAAAAAAGTCGGTTTATCTATCGTGGCTGCTGCAGCCATCATTTTCGCCTCATGTGGCGGTAATTCAACTAACACTAGTGTTAGCGAAAAGCAAGAAGTTGCTGGACATCAAGGGGATCGTTACGCTGTAGATTTAGCTGCCTCTTCTGTAACATGGAAAGCAACGCACAAAGGCGGATTTGCACCTAGATGGGGTAATATTTCACTATCGTCAGGCGAGTTCTCAGTAGAAGATGGAAATATCCTTGCAGGTGAATTCGTTATCGACATGGCGAGTATAGCTGTAGATACAGCGTCGGTCACCGAAGCAGATAAGAAAGCATCTGATCTTGAGAATCACCTTAAAACACCTGATTTCTTTAATATAGAGAAATACCCTACAGCGGATTTTAAAATTACAAGTGTAACTGATTTGGATCCTACAGCAAGTGCTGAAGGAGCCGTCGAAGGTTCAAACAAAACAGTTAGTGGAAATTTGACTTTATTAGACAGTACATTGAACGTTTCGTTCCCAGCTAAGATTGCCATTGAAGGTGACAAGGTTACGGTTAACGGTAAGTTTATTGTAGATCGTACAGCATGGGGTATCAAATTTGGTGCTACAGCAGCTGATCCGGCTGAATGGGGTATCAGTAAAGATATCGAAATTGGTGTGAACGTTAGCGGTTCAAAAAAATAACTCTCACGATTTAAAAAATACTAAGTCGCTAATCATTGTCGTGTGGATCGATAGTGATTAGCGACTTGTTGTTTCAGTGAAATCGTAAAAGACAGCGGATCGGCTTAAAAAGATCCCACCGTCTTTATCGTTTTTTGTTAAAAGAACTATTAGATGCCGAGAATCTTTCGGTTTAACGCATCGTCAGCGCCTGTACTGGCAAAGTCATCAAAAGTTTTTGTTGTTACGTTTATAATATGACTGTTCACGAAATCAACTCCTTCGATAGCTCCTTGCACAGGATCTTTTATGCAGCATTCCCATTCAATAACGGCCCATCTATCAAATCCATGGCGGGATAATCTGGTGAAAATACCTTTAAAATCCACTTGACCATCTCCCAGCGAACGGAAACGTCCCGGCCGGTCAATCCAATCTTGATAGCCACCATATACGCCGGATTTACCACTTTTTACGAATTCAGCATCTTTAACGTGAAATGCTTTGATACGTTCATGGTAATGGTCTATAAACTGAAGATAGTCTAAGTGTTGCAGTATAAAATGACTTGGGTCATATAGTATATTTGCTCTAGGATGATTGTCTAATGCGTCCAAAAAGCGTTCGAAGGTCACACCGTCATGCAAATCTTCTCCAGGATGAAGTTCGTAGGCTACATCCACTCCATAGCTATCACAAATGTCTAAGAGAGGACGCCAACGATTTGCCAGTTCCTTAAATCCAGTCTCAACGAGACCCGCTGGACGTTGTGGCCAAGGATAGACAGTATGCCAGAGTAACGCACCTGAAAATGCTGCTAACGTATTTAATCCCAAATTTGCAGATGCTTTTGCAGCTAATTCTACTTGGTTTACAGCCCATTCAGTGCGTGCCTGGACATTGTTGTGAACCGCCGCAGGCGCAAATCCATCAAACATCGTATTATATGCAGGGTGCGAAGCAACAAGTTGCCCTTGGAGATGCACTGAAAGTTCTGTAATTTCAATTCCCTTATCCTTGAGACTTCCCTTAATCTCATCAGCATAGGTTTTACTCGTTGCTGCTTTTTCTAGATCGATACAACGTTGATCCCAAGTTGGTATTTGTACGCCCTTGTACCCAAGTTCGCTTAGCCATGTGGAAATGTTCTCTAAATTATCGAATGGAGCTTGAGCGTCCATGAATTGAGCAAGAAAGATTGCAGGGCCTTTGATTGTTTTCATCGCCATAGTTGTTTCGTTTTGTTCATTTACCCTTCTTCGTTCACTCGTCGAGTAAAAAATTACACACGAGTTAAAGTTGCGTCGGTTGATTATTAACGCCTGAAGTGTTGATTATTGTAATACGTTACTAAAAATACAAACTAATGCTATAATTAACAAATCAAAGTCATCTGGGATAAGTATTGTTTTTTCAGTTGTTACGTCGTATTTCGTTTATGTTATAGTATTTTTTTTTGTGTTATATGACTTGCTATTAGTTTTTTATAAAAAAAAGAAGGGTTTTCAAACGGGGAGAATGAAAACCCTAACTAACCAATTATAAACCTAAATTATGAACTGCAAATATAGTGTATTTTTTACACTAAGCAAAACCTTTTTATAATATTTTTTTGTTGTTGATTATGTTGCTTTTTGGTTCTCTAATTTGGATTCCGTATTTTCAGACGTATCGGATTGTTAAGTATGGCAGCTTTATTTTTGAGTAAATGTTTCAGTAGGTATAAAATAGGTGCAATATATGTTTTTTTGTGTCTGTTAGCAATCATATATAGTGGTGCTGCGTTTAGTCAGCTAAATAAATGGGAAGGAAAGTGGAGCTTTGCGTATAAACAGGCACCGCATATACCGCCTATAGAAATGATCCTTGACATTGGGAGTCCGGTGGCACAAATGCTCTATCCTTCTCGTCTTACATTGAAATACCGAGATTTTCTTGGGGAATACAATTTACTTTTGGTGCGTAAAAATGAATCTGAATTGGCGATTGCTCGAAATAAGTATCCGGTTGTTGAAACCCCTTATTCTCTTGGTCCTTGGATGATGTATCTCAATGGTGTATTTCGAAAGAGTACAGATGATAATACGATGGAACTTCACCGAATGTGGTTTGATAACTTAGGCGTCTTTATGAGAGGAGTTTATGATAATGAACTGCATACTAACGATAAGGTATATTTGCGGGAGTTTTTGTACAGAACTTCTTTGGAATTAAAAAAAGTCGACGGAAAGCCATGGTCGGATAATGACGCAATCCAGGAAGTAATTTCTTCGGATTCCATCTATTATGGTATTTACGACAGCTTTAATTCCAAAAATAACGAGCTTGACTTAGATATTCGAGATGAGGAGCGTTACGACAGAGATACAATTACAATTGTTCATAATGGGCGATTATTTATGGATAGAGTACCGGTTGAACGAGCGATGTTACACTATAGGCTTAAACTAGATTCCGGGCAGAATTACATTGCTTTTTTTGCCGACAATTATGGCGAACTCCCTCCAAATACCGCAAATTTTATCCTCACTGATACAACCTATGGAGGTTATAGTTTTGATTTCTCTCATTCATCCAATGCATTTGCAACTTTAATGGTTGCAAGTTTTAATTATATCCCTAGTACCTCCGTGAATACGTCGAAACAAGGCGCTAAGGGCAAGGAAAACGGTGGATATAAAAAGATGACGATCGAGAAAAGGAAGAGTACAGAAGACGAGCGTAAAGTACGAAAAATAGGGGTTTGGAGCGTTTCAGACCCAATTGTGTATTTTGAATTTTGGGACGACCAAATCCAGGACGGTGATAAAATCAGTATTCTGGTGAATGAGGTGTCTGTGCAGAAGGCCCTAGCAGTGCTTCGTGAACCTCAACGGATTGGTATAACTTTAAAAAGAGGAATAAACCGCATACGTTTTGTGGCGGAAAATGAAGGTGAAATCCCACCTAACACCGCCGTTCTGAGAGCTATCTCGGAAGGAAAAAATAGATTGTTTTATCTTAACACAAGTCTTGATGTTGATAATGTGTTGGAGATTACATTGCCTTAATTTTTTTCTTGAATAGGTTGCTAACCTAGCAGATTGTTTGTAAAACGCATTTTTATTCCCATTTGAAAATTATTAATCGTTTTAAATATTTCAATTAAGGTTACTTTCTCGATTTTTGTTAGTTTGTCAATTCGAATATAGTTATTCGGCTCGATCTTTTCGACCAATATTTGATTTGCTTGATTTTCTAATCGTAAGGCCATAAGATAATAGTACGATTGGTAGAGTTCTTCGTATTGTTTTTTGCTGAACACCCCTAGTTCAGTAAGCTTTTCTAATCGTTCTCCAGTGTTTTCTTCATATATGCGATTCTTCAGGGCATACACACGAACCAAGTCGACAATTGGAGTCATCGCATTTTTAATATTTAAGACCTCGGACTTACCTATTGTTTCCGTTTTAATATTTTTAAAGAAAGTCAATGGCGGCTCGTATTGCAAAGCATTGCGTCCGATAAAAGTGAAGAAGCGATCGTTTGGTTTTTGAAGTTCTTCTTCCAAGAATTCTTTTAGCTGATCAATAATTGTGCGATCGCCGTACAAAAACCTACAATCGAAAAATGTGGAAAATTTAATGGCATTCTCCGGAACTGTCTCGTCAATCCAATTTTTATAATTTCGTTTCCAGTGGGATAAGGAATGTGTCCAATCGGGATTACTAGCCATGTAGCCTCCTTTGCAATACACAAAGCCAATTTCATTTAAATGGTCAGATACTTTATTAGCAAAATTTAAGAAATAATCGCGCACCATTTCTCGCTGCTCATTGGCTTTATCTTCATAAATAATTGCATTATCCTGATCTGTTTTTAAGGTCTGCTCTTTGCGTCCTTCGCTACCCGTCACCATAAATACGAATTTTGCGGGAGGTTCTCCAATTTCGCGAATAACCTTCTCGATGACTTTTATCGCGATAGCATCGGCAATTGTCGTAATAACCTGATTGGTAATTTCGGCGTTAATACCTCGCCCTAAAAGTTGATTAATAATTTCCGGTACGTAGTTCCATTTTTGTCTTAATTCATTGGTCGTCTCCGCAAGTTTTACGGACTGAATGAACACCAACGGTGACTGACCTTGCTCACTTAAAAGGCGATTTCGACTCAAAAAGCCCACGTATTTATCGTGCTTTTCGACCAATAGGTATTTTGTCTTTGTGCGGAACATCATCAGGACGGCTTCATACAAATAAGCCTGATGCGAAATTGACACAATGGGATTGTCCATGATGGACTCTATCGGGTTATTGGTATCAATCTGGTTTGCGATAACGTTATCCCGTAATGTAATATCTGTGGCGTAGCCTATAATGTTATCGTCAATGTCGCGTATAAATAAGCAGCTGACGCGATTGTCAGCCATATGTTTGGCCGCTTGGAAGATAGGTGTTCCTGTTGGGCATGATACAATATCCTTATAAATGATACCGTCAATTTTTCTGGAATAGAGTTGTTCGGCAGCAATATAGCTCTCTTCAAAAGACGCTGGCGTTTTCACAAAATGCGAGAATTCGTCGTTCAGCATCCTTTTGCCAAAATCGGTGGTATAAAATTGGAAAAAGTCGTCATAGCCTTGGCATAGCTCCAAAAACTCTTTTCGCGGTAAGCTATATATAACAGTACCTTTTTTGGCCATAACTGATTTTAAAGCCTTGGTTCTATTTAGGAGGATAGATATTCCTCCAAAGCAATACGGTGAGCTATGGGTTTCAAGCATCCGTTTGTTTTCCACACTGTCGAAGAAAAAAGTCTCATATTCACCTTTTACAATGAAATCAACCCCCTGCAACTCGGTTACTTCCTGTCGGTAGGCCAGCGTATCTTTTGTGAACGTTTTTGTGGTTAACGATTCAGAAATTTCAATCAGTACGCTTTCTGGAAGAAGGTTAAAAGGCGGTGTTTTTTGTAGTAGTTGGATCATGTTCTGCATAAGATCTGTTTTGATTACGTAACGGTTATACAGTTAATTTTTCTTTTATGTTCAGATTCTTCGTAAATCGTTTATGTTGCCGTTGAAAATCTTCGTCGCGAAGTTCATTTCTGTTATAGAGCTCAAAAAAACATGTAGCGGTAAGTTCTGCATCTCGTTCAGCCTCATGCAATGTCTCTGGCATAGTATCAAACAGATGGGCATAGAGCTGTGCTAACCGTAGGTATTTTGTTTGAGGATTGAAGGCATACTTTTCACTGCTAAGCATTGTGCAGAAGAAGTGTTTACCGATAAAGGGGTTATCTAGTTGGGCTCTAAAAAAATCGGCACTTAGCACCTGCACGTCTAGTTCAATAAAATGTCCGATAATCAATGGGTTATACTTGTTGATATCGTGGGCCAACTTTCGAAGGACGTCTTTGCGACGGTTGCCACGGGAAGCGAGTATCGCTAAGTCGAGGCCATGAATTTTTTGAGAAGCTTTGCTAATGGTGATGTCTTTGTCATAGATGTACTCGCAGACGCGTCGGATTTCCTTGCCGTGACATTCGTAGATGATCCATGCCACTTGAATAACCGATGGCCAATTCTTCTGATCTGAATAGGGGCGATCCCATCGTAAGGGTACGCCGGAAGTTTCCGTATCTATAAATAAAAGATATTCTTTCAACGCGTATGTGCTTGATGCAAAAGCGAAGATAGGCATTCAAATGTAAAAAAACAGATTCTGTTACTGCTTTTTCTATTAAGTGAAAACTCGTATCTTTAGTATATGAGAAACCTATGCCTGTTTATTTTATTTTGTAATATATCCCTTGTTTTAGGGCAGAAAAAAGGAGAACTTATTTTGATTTCAGACGGTTTTTCTTTTACCGAAGGTCCAGCTAAAGATTCCAGAGGGGATATTTACTTTACCGATCAACCTAATAATCGTATATGGAAATATTCCAAGGAAGGGGAGCTTACACTTTTTTTAGAGCCTGCGGGCCGATCCAATGGTCTTTTTTTCGATACAGAAGGATTTATTATCGCATGCGCCGATCAGGATAATGAACTCTGGCGTGTTTCTACAAAAACAAAGCAACGGGAAATATTAGTGGCAGGTTATCAGGGAAAAAAATTGAATGGTCCTAACGATGTATGGGTAAGTAATCAAGGGGTAATATATCTCACGGATCCTTATTATCAACGTTCTTATTGGACGAGAACTAATTCGGAGATTCCTGCTGCGATTTACCGGCTATCCAATGGCGTTCTGCAAAAGTTGGATGATGAGTTCGGCCGTCCTAATGGTATTGTAGGCTCTGAGGACGGGAAATTATTGTACGTGGCTGATATCGGCGATAATAAGACGTATGTCTATGATATTAAGAATGATGGAACGATTGGGAACAAAAGACTTTTTTGCGAACGAGGATCCGATGGAATGACCATTGACAAACAAGGGAATCTATATCTTACTGGAGATGGAGTATTTATTTATAATGCCCAGGGGAAACAAATTAAACATATTTCTGTGCCTGCAGATTGGACGGCGAACGTGTGTTTTGGTGGAGAAAGCAGTGAATATTTATTCATTACTGCGTCTGATAAAGTTTTTAAAATATATCCGGATTGGTTTTAAAAGTGAGCTAGTTTGTCTCTGGTTTAGAATATCGATTTTGAATTTTTTTTGCTATAAAATGAACGCTGCTAAAGACCACGATCATCAGTAGAAAATCTATTAAGAGGTTTTTTATTTGTAGCCCGTCGGATAAAAGGTTATAGTGGAAGTTTAAAAAGTGGCATATTATTTTATAAATAATATAGGAAATGACGAAATATAGAATTTTCATAGTTTGTTATTTCATTAAGTTCAATACTAATTTAGTTATTTATACTTATTAATTAAAACTTTTGATTTGTTTTTCTGTTTTCAAATGGACCGTCAATACGAATTTTGTATGAAAATTCAAACAGAAATTCTTATATTGTATCATCGCCCGAGAGGTTGATATTTCTCGCTTGGCAACGGCCTTAGATAAAGGAGAGGAGCCAATTATCTAAATTTATATCCTCACCGCTTTTATTTTAAATGTTATTGAGTAGTTATTCGAAAATAGATTAATAATGGAAGAGAAAAAAACGAAACTTACTAGGCAAACTGGCGCGCCAGTTCCTGACAATCAAAACTCGCAGACTGCTGGCCCCCGTGGGCCTTTGTTAATGCAGGATTTTTGGTTTCTTGAGAAGATGGCAAACTTTGATCGTGAAGTTATTCCTGAACGTAGAATGCATGCCAAAGGATCAGGGGCATTTGGAACATTTACTGTGACGCACGATATTACGCAATATACTAAAGCTAGCATTTTTAGTGAAATAGGAAAGCAAACAGAGATGTTTGCTCGGTTCTCTACGGTTGCGGGGGAACGCGGTGCAGCCGATGCAGAACGTGATATACGTGGCTTTGCAATGAAATATTATACAGATGAGGGGATTTGGGATTTGGTAGGAAATAATACGCCTGTGTTCTTTTTCCGTGATCCAATGAAATTTCCAGATTTGAATCACGCGGTGAAGCGTGATCCAAAAACGAATTTACGCAATGCGAATAGTAACTGGGATTTTTGGACCTTGCTTCCTGAATCTCTCCATCAAGTAACTATTGTAATGAGTGATCGTGGTATTCCCAAAGGGTATAGAAATATGCACGGGTTTGGAAGTCATACATACAGTTTTATCAATAAAGATAATGTTAGACATTGGGTTAAATTTCATTTTGTCTCTCAACAAGGTATAGAAAATTATAGTGATGAGGAGGCTGCTAGAGTGGTTGGTCAGGATCGTGAATCTTCTCAACGTGATTTATTTGATGCGATTGAACGTAAAGATTTTCCAAAATGGAAATTGTTCGTCCAGATCATGAGTGAACAAGAAGCTAAGACTTACCGCTTTCATCCTTTTGATTTAACGAAAGTTTGGTCGAAAAAGGATTTTCCATTGATTCCTGTGGGTGAATTTGAGTTGAACAAAAATCCAGAAAATTATTTTCAAGATGTTGAACAAGCTGCTTTTAACCCAACGAATATTGTTCCTGGTATTGGGTTCTCTCCAGATAAAATGTTACAGGGTAGATTGTTCTCCTATGGCGATGCACAGCGCTATCGTTTAGGAGTTAATCATTTTCAAATTCCGGTAAATAAGCCGCGATGTCCTTATCATGCTTTTCACCGTGATGGACAGATGCGTGTTGATGGCAACTATGGAGATACGATACATTACAATCCGAATAGTTATGGAGAATGGGAAGAGCAACCCGAAGCGAAAGAACCACCTCTAGAATTAGATGGCGCAGCCTATGCGTATAACTTCAGAGATGATGATGAAGATTATTACACACAGCCGGGTGATTTGTTCCGTATTATCAAAGCCGATGGCAAATCACAGTTATTATTTGATAATACGGCCGCACAGGTAGGTGGTGCTGAAAAATTTATCCAGATTCGACATATTCGAAATTGTTATAAAGCTGATCCAGCATATGGTGAAGGTGTGGCAAAAGCATTGGGCTTGACTATGGAGGAAGTTAATGCTTTTGACTTGACTCCGTATGATAGGTGGGCGCCGAGGCCAAGCCAAGGCTAAAAATATTGGTTGATTATGATTTGGGTAGAGGCACATAGATGGTCTCTACCTTCTTTTTTTTATTATTTAAAATCTCTGGAAGGGAATAGTTCTATTTGTATTCCTTTGCTCGGATTAATTTGCAGATTTCCGGTAACTTTTTGTGATGATTTATCTTGAGAACTACTCGTTGATTCGATGGCCTCTAGCTGTAAGAGTTGGTTCATATTATGACAAGATTGCGCAATTATATGGATGACGTTATTCTCTATTTGTAACTTTCCAACAACCATCAATAAATGGGCCTGTAGAATTATTTTACGGTATATGCTGAACGTTTTTTCCCATACCACAAGATTCGAAAATCCTGTTTCATCTTCAATCGTAATAAATAGTACGCC
>NZ_JABMCQ010000270.1 GCF_013179575.1 Sphingobacterium shayense
CGCGTACTTTGGAAAGTATTTGATCAAAATCAATTTTATGTGTTTTTTTCTCTAGTGTTTCCATGATTATTATTTTATGCTCCAACATTTACTAGATCCGCGAAAACGCCGGCCGCTGTTACCTCCGCACCAGCTCCTGGCCCTTTAACAACTAGTGGTCTTTCTTTGTAGCGTTCGGTAGTAAAAGATATAATATTGTCAGATCCAGAAAGAGCATAGAAAGGATGATTTTCATCAACCATCTCCAAAGCTATCGATACCTTCCCTTCTTCTAATTTACCAATGTAACGAATTACTTTACCTTCAGAATCTGCTTTTAATTTCAATTCGTTAAAAAAGTAGTCCGCTTTCAGAAGCTCTGCATAGAAATCGTCTACAGAGCTCGCTTGCAAACATGTCTCTGGAAGAATCGCGCCTAGGTTAACATCAGAAGGCTCGATAACATAACCCGCATCACGCGCTAGGATAAGCATTTTACGCATAAAGTCGACTCCTCCTAGATCATCTCGCGGATCTGGTTCCGTATATCCCAGTTCTTGCGCTTGTTTAACTACATCGTAAAATGAGGACTCACCAATAAAGTTATTAAATATATAAGAAATAGTTCCTGAAAGAATTGCTTCGATTTTCACAATACGATCCCCGCTAAGCATCAAATCTTTCAATACGCGAACAATTGGTAAGCCAGCCCCCACATTTGTCTCATAGAAAAAATCTACACCATATCTACGTGCTGTATCACGTAATGTGCGGTACTGTTCATAAGAACCCGAATTAGCAATTTTGTTACAAGTTACAATAGAAATGTTTGACTTAAAGATATCCTCATAATAGGTCGAAGGCAATTTGCTTGCCGTGTTGTCCACAAACACACAATTTGGCAGATTCATCGCTTTCATCCGCTCAATAAATGCGGAGAGATCAGCAACTTCTGGCGAATTATCTAGCGCTTTTTCCCAGCCTGCTAAATCAACGCCATCGACATCGAAGAACATTTTGCGGGAATTAGAAATCCCCGTTACCTTGATCTCTACATCATTGTTATCTAACAAGAAATCATATTGTTCATGTATCTGACGAAACATAGTAGAACCAATATTACCTGTTCCCAGTGCAAATACATGAAGTGTCGTTTTCAACGCAGCAAAAAAAGCATCATGAACAGCATTTAACGCTTTTGCTAAGTTATCTTTACTTATTATCACTGAAATATTCAATTCAGAAGAGCCCTGAGCTATTGCTCTAACATTGATACCATTCCGTCCCAGGGCGGCAAATAAGCGTCCTGACATCCCTGGAGTCCGTTTCATATTCTCACCGACAATTGCAAGTACAGACAGATCATTCTCTACGGTAGGTATGGTCAATTTGTTAGCCTCTAGTTCAAGTTCAAATTCAGCACGAATCAATGTCACGGCCTTCGTCGCATCGTCGGGATGTACGGCAAAGGTGATACTATGTTCCGATGAGGATTGGGTGATTAACACCACGTTAATCTGTTCGCGAGCGAGTAGCGTAAATAGTCGCCCGCTGAAGCCAGATTTACCAATCATTCCACTTCCGGCAAGGTTGATTACGGAAATATCCGATATTGAGGAAATTCCTTTTATTGGAAATTCAGATTTACCCGACTCAAATTGAATAACCGTCCCTGGAAACGTCGGTTCAAATGTATTCCGGATAACAAGGGGGATCTTCTTCAAAAAGGCAGGTATCATCGTAGGCGGATAAATTACCTTGGCTCCAAAATAGGAAAGCTCCATAGCCTCAGTGTATGATAATACCGAAAGCGAAAAGGCCTTTTTTACGATCCGCGGATCCGCAGTCAACATGCCATTTACGTCAGTCCATATCTCTATGGCTGTTGCATTCAGGACAGAACCAAATATCGCTGCCGTATAATCTGAGCCGCCGCGGCCTAGAGTCGTAACCCGCCCTTGCTCATTTGATCCTATAAAGCCAGTTACAAAAAGCAGTTTGTCCGAATGAGAATGACTGAGAGACTGTATAAGCTGTTGAGTAAGTTCTTCGTTCACATGCGCATGTCCAAAACTGGAATCTGTTTTTATGTAATGGGAGGCGTTAATGTATTCAGTTTGTGGAACATATTGCTCCATAACTTTGGATACCATATAATTAGAAAGGCGCTCGCCGAAAGAAACAACAAGATCCTTACTTTGAGGACTGAGTTCCTTAAGCGCGCTAATTCCTTGTAGAATCTCCTCTAGATCGTTAAGCATCAATTTAATCTTCGTAAACACGGGATTCTGAAATTTGATCGCGATAAGTTTCTTTACAACGTTGAAATGACGCTCTTCTACGCTTGCTAGATCATCTTCAAAGGGCAGTCGCTGCGCGGCATTCTCCGCCATTTGCGTTAACAGATTGGTAACACCTGACATCGCAGATAATACTACGAGTGGCTTCTCATCTTGTTCGTAAGCTTTCTTGACAATATCCAGCATAGCACTTATGCTCTCTACTGTACCAACCGAGGTGCCCCCAAACTTTAATACTTTCATTTTCTGTTTTTATATAGTTTTAAAATAGTGTGCGTAAAATAAAAAAAGCCTTCCCGGTGGAGGAAGGCTCTATATAACTTGTACACTTTCTTATACAATAGAATTACTTCCTCCGATGGTAAATGCCGGTGGTAATAATAATAGATGAAATAATCGAGTGTATTCTCATGTTCTTTTTTAATTCGAATTAAAGATAAGACATAAAATTGGAATTAATCAAATAAATTTTCAATTTCTTTGAAAATTTAATAAAAGTGGATTTCACGTTTGTAGCACATCCTCTACAACAACTTTTCTTTCCGTTATCGTAAAGCAATACGAGAAAAGTGTTAAAATCTGTTAATTTAGGTTTAAAAACTGGCGTCGTTGTTT
>NZ_JABMCQ010000271.1 GCF_013179575.1 Sphingobacterium shayense
TGTTCAAGTTTCTGCATCAGTCCGGGCAGAGCAGACTCAGAAGAGGAGGTTCCAAGAACGATGAGCAATTCCTCTTTAATATACTTTAGCAGTTTAAAAATACTTACCTGTGCATAAAAATAAAGCACCGAACCAATTACACCGATAATGAATACGACACAGGTTGCGTAAAAGCTGATCATTAACATTCCCAAAGACGAAAGCGCTTCAATGCCGTATTTACCGATAGTAAAGCCCATAGCACCCATTGCACCAATCGGCGCCAAGTACATAATCATTTTGATAACAGCAAAAATTCCCTTAAGAAATGATTGCAGAACCGTTATAACGGGTTCAGAAGCTTTCTGGCCGATCTTTGTTAGACCGATGCCGAAAAGTATTGCAAAAACCAAAACTTGTAAAAGATTATCCGATGCGACCGCTGCAATTACGTTATCTGGTATTATACCCAGAAGAAAACTCATCACATCTTTTTGTTCTGACGATTTTTGAACGTACTCCGCCACTGCGTTAGGATCAAGGGTATTGGGATTGACATTCATTCCAGTACCTGGTTGAATAAGATTCACAAACACCAGGCCTATTATAAGCGCGGCAGTTGTCATTACCTCAAAATATATTAGAGAAGTCAAGCCAATCTTGCCGACCTTCTTAACGTCTTGCATACCGGCGATTCCGATAACAATTGAACTGAAAATCAAGGGCGCGATAATCATCTTGATGAGCTTGATAAATCCGTCGCCCAATGGTTTGAGTTTTATAGCAAAATCCGGATAAAATACACCACAGAAAATACCGATAAGGATACCTAAGATTACCTGTACATACAGGCTTGAGAAGAATCTCTTCATACGTTTACAAAATTTGCATTATAACTGAACTGTTAGCTGGTGTTCGGTTTATTAAATACTTGGGGCATTCATTTTAACACACTTTATTTCCGAATGTGCAATACGACGTGGTTCCCTAGGCGACATAAATATACAAAAATCGTGGTCAATTGTATATACAAAGGGGGGATATTGAGTAGGATCTTACGGTACGTCTTATTTAAAAAATGTTTCGAGGTATAAGTCTTCGACCTTTTTACGTGCCCATGGAGTTTTACGTAGGAACGTTAAGGAAGACTTCATGCTGGGATTATCGACAAAGCAATTAATCCTAACGATTTGTCCTAAAGCTCTCCAGCTGCCATAATGCGCTAGCAGCTCATCAAGGATTGTATCGAGCCTTTTGCCGTGAAGAGGATTGTTTTTTTGTGTTTCCATCGTTCAAAAATAAGCATAATTTAGACGTTTTATCGAACTTCTATACCTTAAAAAAATCGGATATGTGATTAGTATCCTAGTTGAAAATTAGTGTATTCTCAGAGTTTCTTGGTACTTCGAAAAAATCTAAGCGTGGCAACAAAGAGGAAGAAACATTTGATAATTATTTTCTATATTTGGTTTGCTGCTATTATTATAAATCGTGAATAATCTAATAAATTAAACTGATAGCCAGATCGTTGTTGCTTTTAATAACAGGGTGATCATACGTTTTCAGAGGCCAGTAGATTACGTTAATGTAAGCTACTTTTAGTCTCGCTCTTCAATGGCGTAGCTATACTCTTCCTAGAACGGAAGCACTTGTTGGATCTAAAATGTACAGATTATGTGAAAGAAGCGGTAGCAAAAATCGGCAAAACTTTAATTCAAGGGCGGATGTTGGTTCCTATTTCAGAAAATTAATAGTAATCGGGCTCTTAGTCAAATTGTTCAGCTGCAAGGGTACAGAGGAATCCTTGGAACTAATAATTACCATGTTATAAAACAAAATGAAAACACTAATTTGTTTGATCTTGACCTTCGCCTTTGTTAGTATCGGGTTCAGTCAGCCTAATTTTGTCAAAAACCTTAGCCAAGGTATTTCACAACATGTTGTTGTGTACGGAACTAGTTTATCAAGCGGAGGACACGGAAGAGATTGGATGGACGGTGTAAAGGCGCATATGGACAGCATTTTTGGAGCAGACTTATTATCTTATTCGCTTGCTGGTCATGGCGGGAAGTGGTCGGTCTGGGGGGTGAAGAACTTTGAAGATAGTGTTATTGCTAAGAAACCCGATGCTGTGCTGATCGAATTTGGCATCAATGATGCCTTTCTAGAATATAATACCTCTGTTTCACTGGCGAAGCTAAATCTCGAATATATGATTGACAGGATACGACTGTACAATAATTCCTGTGATATCATTTTGCAGGTAATGAACATGGCCATAGGAAAATCTGCTAGTTACCGTCCTCACTTAGAACAATATTATACGATGTATAGACAGACAGCGAGAGAAAAAAAAGTGCTGTTAATTGATCATTTTCCCAATTGGCAAAAGATGCTTGAAAGAGGAGAACCTTTTTTTTTAACCTATGTGCCAGATGGAATACATCCCAATGCGCTGGGTGCAAGAAAAGTCATTGTGCCGGAAATTATTAAATGTTTAGAGACAACGACCAAAAACTAAGATTAAAAATGAGAAAAACGACGTTTATTATTTGTGTAGTAGCACTTGTGTTAGGGACAGGTTGCCAGTCTAGTGGCGAAACGGTACGACAAGCGGATATAATTATCTATGGAGGCACGTCTGCGGCCATCACCGCCGCAGTACAGGCCAAAAAGGCGGGAAAGACCGTTATTGTCGTCTCTCCTGATACTCACCTTGGTGGCCTGTCATCGGGTGGTTTGGGTTTTAGTGATACCGGGGATAAAGCAGTTATCGGAGGCCTGGCGCGCGATTTTTATCATCGCATATTTATGCACTATCAGGATAGTGCAGCTTGGCGCTGGCAGGAACACTCCGAATACGGAAACAAAGGACAGGGAACCCCTGCTATGGACGGT
>NZ_JABMCQ010000272.1 GCF_013179575.1 Sphingobacterium shayense
GGTGTGCCCGATCGATAGCTTGATTTTCTGTGGCTGGATTCCACCAGGGGTCCATAAGAAATACATAATCGGCGGCAGTTAAGTTTAAGCCTGTTCCCCCGGCCTTTAAACTGATAAGAAATATTCGTATCGCTGGATTTTCGTTAAAATTCTTTACGACGGCTGCTCTATTTTTAGTTGTACCGGTCAGAATCTCAAATTGTATTTCGCGTTCTTTGAGCACTGATTTTATAATATCGAGCATGCCGACAAATTGGGAAAAGATTAAAACCTTGTGATCCTCAGCGATCGAATCGAGTTGTTCCAACATGGCCTCAATTTTTGAAGAAATAGTTTTATCGTAACCGTCTTTTAGTAAGTATGGAGCGTTACAGATCTGGCGGAGTCGTGTCAACCCTGCCAACATATGCATGTTGTAATGTGAGAAATCTTCAAGCTTGCATTCATTAAGGTAGTTGCGTAGTTCACTTTGATGACTTTCATAAATAGATCTTTGAACTTGTCCCATATCGCATAAAATTGTTATTTCCGTTTTTTTAGGAAGTTCCGTGGCAACTTGTGCTTTTGTACGCCGTAATATAAAAGGTTCAATTTTTTTGTGCAACGCTAGTATGCGTTTCTTGTCTCCAAATCGATCTATAGGTGTGGCGTAGGTGTCTTTAAAAAACTGTTTGCTTCCAAGTAGACCAGGACAGGCAAATGATAACTGCCCGAAAAGGTCAAAAGTATTGTTTTCGATTGGTGTTCCTGTCAATATATATCGGGTTCGAGCCTGTAATAATCCTGCCGATTTATTTCGTTCGGAATTTGGGTTTTTGATTGCCTGAGATTCATCGAGTATGATGCAATTAAAAGGAAATTTCTTTAAGTCTTTGAGATCCGATACCATCAGTCCATAAGTCGTAATTACAACGTCGTATTTTCTTAGGCTTGAGTAATAAGAGTCCCTTTCATTTCCATATAGAACTAATGTTTTTAAATTTGGTGCAAACCTTTTTATTTCGTCTTCCCAATTGAATACTAGGGAAGTGGGGCAGATTATTAAATTGACCTCAGAACCCCGGTTTTCTTTTTGATATAATAGGAATGCGATGATTTGAACAGTCTTCCCTAGTCCCATATCATCAGCGAGACACCCGCCAAAATTTAGCCCATCAAGCTGTATTAACCAGCTTAATCCTTCTAACTGGTATTTACGTAGTGTCGCCTTTAGTTCCTTTGGAGGAGGAACAAGTGGAATCTTTTTTATCTGATTGAGTGCGGCATCGTAGTTGTTTAATTCATTTAGAACTTCATTTGTCAATCTGCTGGTTTTTGTTAGTTCTTTTAATTCAGCAAAGGCCATTTTCGGAATCATTAAGCTTTCAGACTTCACTACTCCAAGATGGAAAAAGCGAGATATTTTATGTAACCACTCTTCGGGGATTATGCCGATTGTTCCATCGTCAAGCTCTATGAATTTACTTTGATGGCGGACGGATTTATAAATCTGTTTCATCGAAGTCTGTTGATCGCCAAATTGCAAGTGAAATTTTGTTTCAAACCATTTGGTGCCACTTAAGATTTCAATATTTATCGATGCTTTATTGGAATTTCTATTTGTAAAGTCTAGATCCTGAAAACCGAGGACAGATATTCCCTGGTTTCTCCAGTACTCAATTGTGTTTAAAAACCAATCTTCCTGCAAAAATTGTTCATAGTGGAGGTAGAAATATGTCCTTTCCGATAGCTGCTCGGGAAATGTCTCATGCATGCGCATCACCTGACTCAAAAATAAGTCTTCTTGGGTTTTATCTCGTTCGGCGCGGTATAAATTCCCGTTAGCGTCAATCGCGGTAATATTTCTTTTTGAATATAATGGTACCTCAACACCTCCATAGCGCATTATCGGGGTTACATTCACATAGCTCCCTTGGTGACTAAAATACACGATTCGCTGCTGATCGTTTACTATGTGTTTAATCTCTGGTTTGGTTGCTTTTCGAATATAAGTATAATTTACTATGAGAAATTCTTCAAGTGGAAGAAGAGTGGATTGCATAAATTCCTCATATTTAGAATGATGAATTAAAAGTTTTTCAGGTTTATTTCTAAAATATTCTATCGTATGCAGAATTTTTAACGTATCAATTAAATAATACACATCTTCAGACAACAAGAAATAGCGATGTTTAATTTGGACGGAATGCAGACTCTTACGGTGCCCATCTTGGATGAATGAGGCTTGAATTTCATAGAATGGTAGTTTCTTTACGACGTAAATTTCGATTTGTCCCTGGAACGAATGCAAGCGAACGGGAAGAAGAGATTTCGCCGTGATTTTCTCAGAAATTTCCCGATCATGAATAAATACAGGAAGGTTTAACGGATTTTCTTGTATGGCCCGTAAAGCTTGCAGGTCGGTAAAGGGGTCTGTGTCAGCGTAGTTTTGAGCAAAGCTATTTATCGCCGCATAAAACTTTGTTTCCTTTACACTTTGACCGCTCCATAGAAGTGACATAATATCGATAGATGCAAAAGGAGGTTTTAGATTACCTCGTTCGGTTCTTTCGGTATCCACTATTTCAAAGCGCAATTGGTCATAAAATCGATGACGGCTGATAATAAGGATGCGTTTATTATTGAAGGGAACTGTTAGGGTTTGTACATTACGCTTGGTTTCGCTAGTAATTTGTTCACCAAGAGTAGAATCGGGGGGGACTAAGGCAGAATCAATAGGTATAACCGATACGTCGCCATCCTCATATTTCAATCGGAGATACTTTTCGATCTCATTTTCATTTTCCAATCCATATGGAGCGCTCTGCGATTTGAGAAATGCGTTGCGTGTCTGATAATCAAAAAAGATTTTGAACCG
>NZ_JABMCQ010000273.1 GCF_013179575.1 Sphingobacterium shayense
TTACCAGATGTCGACCCGAAGCATCACACATCATTGCAGTATTGTAATCTGAACCATTTGGGTTGTGCGGATATTGATCGTATGCATACTTAGCAACAATTTGATAACGGTCCTCGCTTTCTGGTAAATGGAACTTACCTTCTCCATGTGATATCCAAACTCCAAGTGTACTTCCAGCTAGAGTGGATAACATGATTGAGTTGTTTTCTTGGATTTTTACAGATACGAAGTTGGACTCGTGTTTCTCGGATATGTTGTGGAGCATTTTACCATGGACTTGATGCTCTGGAGTTATAAGCTCTAATTCCATAAAAAGTTGACATCCGTTACAGATCCCAACAGATAATGTGTCAGGGCGAGCAAAGAAGTTATCGAGTGCTTTCTTTGCTTTTTCATTGTAAAGGAAAGCTCCGGCCCATCCTTTTGCTGAACCTAACACATCGGAGTTAGAGAACCCGCCAACAGCACCGATAAATTGAATGTCTTCCAGCGTTTCACGACCTGAAATTAGATCGGTCATATGAACATCTTTTACATCAAAGCCGGCTAAGTACATCGCGTTTGCCATTTCTCTTTCGGAGTTCGATCCCTTTTCGCGGATAATTGCCGCTTTGGGTTTTTGTGTCACATTCAATAGAGACGGTCTGCTCCCGTTGAAGTGTGCAGGGAACTTATAGCGTAGCGGCTGATTTTTGTAGTTCGCAAATCGATCTTCAGCCATACCATTTTTCGATTGTTTCTGATCTAAGTAAAAAGAGGTTTTAAACCAGTTATCACGAGTTTCATTGACATTAAATGTAAAATGATCGACACCATTTTTAATGGTTACTTCAGTGCCTGTTATTGCGCGGCCGATCTTAATAGCAGTTATGCCGGCGGCCTGGATTGTAGACTGAAAAATCTCGTCGTTTTTTGCTTGTAATACAATCGCGATATTTTCGTTAAATAATGTTTTAACAGTATCAGATTCTTTAAGATCAGTCAAGTCGTAGTTTGCTGCAAGGTTTACATCAGCAAACGTCATTTCTAGTAAAGTTGTTACCAAGCCACCTGACCCGATATCGTGCCCTGCGGCAATCTGGTCATTTACAATTAAGTCTTGAATTACATTGAAGGCATTCTTAAAGTAGACTGCATCGCGGATTGTTGGAGCTTGTGTCCCCACCTTGTTAAGAATCTGCGCAAAAGAGGATCCTCCTAATTTGAAATCATCTTGAGATAGATTTATATAGTATATTGATCCAGCATCTTTTCTAAGCACGGGCTCAACAACCTTGTTAATATTTGAACAGTTCCCGCCAGCGGAGATGATCAGTGTCCCCGGTGCAATCACATTTTCACCATTAGGGTATTTCTGTTTCATTGACAGGGAGTCTTTACCGGTTGGTATATTGATCCCTAACTCGATCGCAAAGTTTGAACACCCCTCTACAGCTTTGTAAAGCCGGGCATCTTCTCCTTCATTATTACACGGCCACATCCAGTTCGCGGAAAGGGATACACCGTTCAGCCCGCCATTAATGGGTGCAAAAACTAAATTAGAAAGGGCTTCTGCTATTGCATTTCTAGATCCAAATACAGGATCGATTAGCGCAGTCAAAGGAGAATGCCCTACGGTGGTAGCGATGCCTTCGTTTGACTTATAATCAAGTGCCATTACCCCGACATTATTCAAAGGAAGTTGGAGAGGTCCCACACATTGTTGTTTTGCAACGCGACCACCGACACAACGATCAACCTTATTCGTTAACCAATCTTTAGAGGCAACTGCTTCCAGTTGGAGTAGTTGCTCAAGGTATGTCGGCGTGTTTTTAACATCATAAGCAAGTTCTGCATAGTGACGGTCGATAGTATTGTCATTCATTATTGTCTTTGGTGAAGAACCAAAGAAGTCTGCTAAGTCATAATCCATGGGTTTCTCGCCGGTGGTTTTTGACTGAAAAATGAATCGATGGTCCCCCGTAACATCACCTACAGTGTACATTGGCGACCGCTCCCGGTCAGCTATAACTTGAAGCTGTTGAATATCTTTTTCACCAATTACAAGCCCCATCCGTTCTTGCGATTCGTTCCCTATTATCTCTTTAGCGGAAAGGGTCGGGTCGCCCACAGGCAGTTTGTCTAAATCGATAGCTCCGCCCGTTGATTCAACAAGTTCGGAGAGGCAATTTAAGTGTCCACCAGCACCGTGATCGTGGATAGAGATTATTGGGTTATTATCGGATTCGACAAAACCTCGAATAGCATTCGCCGCGCGTTTTTGCATTTCTGGATTGGAACGTTGAATCGCATTTAATTCTATGCCAGAACCAAAGGCGCCAGTATCGGCAGATGACACTGCTGCTCCACCCATACCAATGCGGTAATTTTCTCCGCCAAGAACAACTATTTTATCCCCTTTTTTAGGTTCTTGTTTTTTTGCTTGTTCTAGCTTTCCATAGCCAATACCGCCTGCTTGCATGATAACTTTATCATATCCTAGTTTACGGCCTCCTTCTTCATGTTCAAATGTTAGTACCGAACCAGTTATTAAAGGTTGTCCAAATTTGTTCCCAAAATCCGATGCACCGTTTGACGCTTTAATGAGGATATTCATTGGGGTTTGATAGAGCCATGGACGTTCTTGTACGGCATTTTCCCAAGGGCGATCCTGCTTCAACCGCGAATACGCAGTCATATAAATCGCTGTTCCGGCCAGCGGAAGCGATCCCTGTCCGCCGGCTAGACGATCGCGGATTTCTCCACCAGATCCGGTCGCAGCACCGGCAAAAGGCTCAACGGTGGTTGGGAAGTTATG
>NZ_JABMCQ010000274.1 GCF_013179575.1 Sphingobacterium shayense
TTTCGTTAAAAGGAGACTATATCCAACTCATTCAATTATTAAAAGTCCTCAACTGGGTTGAGCATGGCGCAATGGCCCAAATTGTAGTTGAGGAGGGTATGGTAAAATACAATGGTGAAATCGATTTGAGGAAACGTCTCAAAGTAAGAGTAGGCGACATAATCGAGTTCGATGGTCAAACAGTAAAAATTATTTAAAAGAAATAGCAAATGGCAAAACAAATATCCAGTCTTGGTTATTCGGTATACTTTGAGGACGATTTAGCCTCTCTTGAGCAGCTTATCGTATCTAATGGATACTCACAGGTCCTGGTACTCGTCGATAGAAATACAAACGACCATTGTCTTCCGATCCTACAGACATTGCTTCCGAACCTAACGGACTATGATATTATCGAAGTAGATCCCGGTGAAGAAAACAAGAATATTGACTTCTGCATCGGTGTGTGGAAAACAATGCTAGACTTTGGTGTCGACAGAAAAGCATTAATGATCAATCTAGGAGGAGGGGTCGTAACGGACATGGGCGGTTTTGCTGCTTCAACGTACAAACGAGGGATAGATTTTATTCAAATTCCAACGACGTTGCTTTCCCAAGTGGATGCCTCCGTTGGAGGGAAAACAGGAATAGACTTGGATAATGTCAAAAACATTATCGGTACTTTCACGCAGCCGCAAGCTGTTTTTATTAGCGCTAAATTTCTTGCCACTCTAGACGATAGACAACTCCGCTCCGGATTTGCCGAAGTAATTAAGCACGGGCTAATCTTTGATGTCAATTTATTTAATCGCTGTAAAAACATTGACCCTACCAAAGACAGCCTTGACGAAATCGTATTTCGTTCAGTGGAAATTAAAAATGAGGTCATTACCCAAGATCCGACAGAAAAGGGGTTGCGTAAAATTCTTAATTTCGGACATACTATTGGACACGCCGTAGAAGGGTACTCCATGCTTCATGATGAAAACCCCCTCCTTCATGGAGAAGCAATAGCAATAGGAATGATATGCGAGGCTTATTTGTCTTTTAAATTAAATGGACTACCGGAAGAGGATTTGAAAGAAATTGTGTCTATTTTTAGTGAACGCTTTGCACATTATTCGCTTTCAGCAGATAGCTACGACGACTTGTTAACACTGATGACTAACGATAAGAAAAACGAGGCAAACAAATTAGGGTTTGCGTTGTTATCTGCGATTGGTGCGTGTACTTACAACCTATACGTAGAGCGCGACATAATAATTGATAGTCTTGACTTTTACAAAACTTTAAATTAAAAATGAAATATATACACTGTGTTTTCAGCGCATTAGTCCTGTTGTGTTCATCAGTTACTAAAGCCCAAGATAAAGTTTTAATATTTAGTAAAACCGCGGCCTTCCGACATGAGAGCATTCCTAAAGGAGCGGCTACGGTTGCAGAAATTTTGAAAAATGCACAGATTACATCTGTGCATACCGAGGATGCAAGCTACTTCAATGCAGATAGCTTACAACAATTTGGCGCGATCATCTTTTTAAGTACGACAGGAGACATCCTAAACAAGGATCAAAAAGAAGCATTCCAAACTTTCATCCGATCAGGGAAAGGTTTTGTAGGTATACATGCTGCGTCCGATACAGAACATAATTGGCCGTGGTATGGGGGGCTGGTCGGTGGATATTTTTCTAGTCACCCTGCGGTTCAAGAGGCGAAGATAGATGTCATCGAAACTGAACACATCTCTACTTCACATTTGTCAAAAATCTGGTGGCATAAAGACGAATGGTATGATTATAAAGATGTACAACCGGGATTACATATTCTGATGAAATTAGATGAAGAGAGCTACCAAGGGGGCAAAATGGGAAAATTTCACCCGATAGCCTGGTTCCAGCCCTATGATGGAGGAAGATCATTCTATACCGGTCTGGGGCACACCGATGAATCGTTTGACGTTTTAAATTTTCAAAAACATATTCTTGGCGGGGTCAAATACGCACTTGGTAAAGAATAAGTAAAGTGCCTTTTATCCGGGGCATATTATCTTGTATCTCTTTAATTTTTATAAATGAAGCGAAGTTATCTATTTTTTGCGCTAATCTATTTATCCTCTACCTTCCTCAATGCACAAACATTAAATATAAAACCGATACAAACAGCACTAGAAACTTCAAAACAGCTAAAGGAATACTTCTACGGTTTTAGCCTCTACGATCTAGACAGTAACCGGTTTTTACTGGGAGTAAACGAGGATAAACATTTCGCTCCAGCATCCAATACGAAGGTGTTTACGCTCATTACAGCGCTTATAGCCTTAGGAGATTCTATACCTGGGATTCACTATATAGAGCGAGGTGACTCTCTAATATTTTGGGGAACAGGCGATCCTACTTTCCTGCATAATAGACTGGATACAAGAAAAGTATTTGACTTTTTGAAAAGTAATACGAAAGATCTTTATTTCCTGACAACTACTCCAACACAGGAGCCTTTTTATCGTAACGGTTGGTCTATTGAAGACTACAACGAATATTACCAACCCGAGATTAGTACCTTTCCTATATATGGCAACGTGGTAACCTTTAGAGAGTCGGCAAATAGCTTAAAAACCAGTCCAAAGGTGTTCCAAAAGAATGTTTCATTTAAGGCTGATACATTGTCGAAATTTTCACTAACGCGTAGCTTTGCGGACAACCATTTCACGTATAATCAGTCCAACATACCGCATAACTATATCAACGAGAAACCTTTTCGATATTCAAATGAATTAGTGGTTAAACT
>NZ_JABMCQ010000275.1 GCF_013179575.1 Sphingobacterium shayense
TGGTGTCGTGGGAACGGCTGGTACGCAGCAGGGATGGCTGAACTTTTAAGATCTTTACCTAAGGACAATCCGGATCGCCCAGAAATATTAATCGCATATCGGAAAATGATGGAAACATTACTCGGTTTTCAGGACGCAACTGGAATGTGGAGGCAAGTAATTGATGACGCAGATTCATGGGAAGAGAGCTCCGGGACTGCAATGTTCTGTTATGCTATGACTTTAGGCGTTAAGAATAATTGGTTAGAGGAGAAAAAATTCGGTCCCGCAGTTCGAAAAGCATGGTTAGCGTTGGTTAAAAGAATTAATCGTCGTGGAGATGTTAGTGACGTTTGCGAAGGAACAAACAAAAAGGATGATAAGCAATATTATTTGGATCGTAGGCGTCTCACCGGTGATCTGCACGGTCAAGCGCCGCTACTTTGGACTGCTTTTGCGTTACTCGAATAACTACCAGCAAAAATATAAGTCAACAAAATTGACTAAATTGAATTGATACAAAATTCTTAAATATTCTTCTCCCAGTTTTTTCAGACCGAAATTTTGTTTAATCTTGATTGACTATCGGTATTTCGCAATAGATTTTAGATAATGAAAAAACGAAGCAAACGTTGAATTAAAAAAACATTGGTGGGATTAAAGTAAAAACCAGATGTATTCGTCTATTCTAATATGGATAGTGTCTACCCAGAAAACATGGCAGAGAAAAATGCTAAATCTTTTGCGGCTGTTGTAAAAACTTACGGTAGTCAATTGATGCACTTTGTGAAAGCGAGGGTTAGCAAAGCTGTGGATGCAGAAGATATTCTACAAGAAGTTTGGTATCAGTTTTCACGGATCAGCGATATTGATGGGTTAGAAAATACGGGGGCATGGCTATATTCAGTTACCAGAAATAAGATTACGGATAACTATCGAAAAAAGAAAAACGATTCGCTCGACGAGCTTACCTCATCAAAGGATGAAGAGGATTTTTCATTGGAACACTTGCTTGTTGCGGATGATAGTAATAATCCCGAACTTAAGATCTTTAAAGATGTATTTTGGGATGAATTGATGAAAGCCCTATCTGAGCTACCAGAAAACCAACGGACGGTCTTTATTCGTAACGAAATAGAAGATATGACACTCAAAGAGATTGCCCAGGAAGATGGCGTAAGTATAAAAACGGTTATCAGTCGTAAAGGATATGCTGTTAAGCACCTGCGTCTTCGAATGCGCGCACTTTATGAGGAGTTGAAACATTAATACGATAAGCGATGAATAGAAATATGAGAAGAAAGAGCAAAGGAAAGATTGCGCTAATTGTTTTAGCGGTAATCACGATGGTTCTGTTAGTTGTCGCTGTAGTACAGTGCCTATGGAACTGGCTATTGCCCGATATATTTGGGCTTAAGGAAATTACTTATTGGCAAGCATTTGGATTATTTGTCCTAGCTAAGCTACTTTTTGGTGGAAAACCCGGGAAACCAGGCGGTTTTCGATCCCGCTGCAACACAAATCAGGAAGAAATAGAAGACATTTCTCCAGATGATCGAGATCGATTACGTGAAGAGTGGAAACGTCGTTTCAAGGACAAATGCGGTTTTTAGTAGGGCGAGGTGGCGCGTGATTAACTTTCATTCGTTCAAAAACCTCACTTGATTTACCGGTAGTCAGGGGTACTGATTATTTAAAACTTCTACCTTAGCTACCAGAAAATAATAAAAAGTAAAATTTCAAAATACAAAAACGATATGGATATACCCACCGCCAAATTCTAAACTTTCTCTTTAAACGGAAGTATCGAAATAATATGCGACCGATAATTCTATTACCCAATCTGTGAACAAGCCCGTTAAAAGTATGGTTCTTATCGTTGATTTATATATTCGCGTGACCATTGCATTTTGTAAACCCATTGCGAAAAGTAGGCCCGAGCATAGTAGAATAGAGCAGACAGAACATGCATCTGGTACGGACATGCTTACGACTAACAGAATGAGGGTTTCAATAACTATAGGTACAACATAGGACGATCGCGGTCTATTTAAAGACACCCATTCAATAGTCACGCTTGACGTCAACACACCGACCAAAAAGGATAAAATAAAGAATAAATAAGGAAATGCACTTCCGTAATTTCCCGAAATAAGTTCTTCCGAGAAAAAAGCAAAATGCCCTGTAACGTTGGTTGCTAGGGTACTTAATTTTAGCACACTCGTTATATTTACGATGCCCGCTACTCCCGACAATACGGATGCTAATCTGACGTTGTGAGCATACGTCCTGCCTTTTCCCTTTGTGTCTAAACATTTATTCTTTTGGTGAAACTTTGAATACGTACAACTATTCCGCACCCAATTGGCTGCTGGTATCGTGTATTTTTCAAATTATTATTTGTTATAAATCCCGATACAAAAAGTTCGAAATACTTCGCTAATAATATACGAAATATTAAAGTCGCCTAGTGGCATAATTATTTTATAATCCTGTTTTCAAACTATCGTAGCCTCTTAGACCCTTGGTCTACGCTTAGCGAATACCAAGGGGAAGGTCAAAGGAAGACGTTCTTAGAACATCCCAAAACGAGAGTGCCAGTATTAATTTGCTGCTATCTGAATTGCTCAGTGGAATCCTCGAGAACTTATGCCATATATAGCTGAGATATAACAACCTTGATCCATCGATGCGTTCGACTCGAAAACGGCAATTATCTTCCGCCTTATAATAGCCTACGGGTTTCGTAAGTATCAAAAAATGAATTCA
>NZ_JABMCQ010000276.1 GCF_013179575.1 Sphingobacterium shayense
CGATAAGGCAACTAATGCCAATAGCTTCCTTAACTGAATACCACTGCTCAACTTTATCCCACATGCCTCTTAATAGATAATTGTCGATTTAATAAAAACAACGGATACCACCTTGCGCGTTGTTTTCTCACGACTGCTGAATAGCCACCGTAAAATCGGTATCCGTGATAAAACCGGTACGCCGCTCCCATTATTACTGTCCTCCATCCGTTCTATTCCTCCAAGAACGATCATATCTTCATTGCGCGCACGGACTATGGACTCAAATTTACTCGTCGATGTGGGCGGTGGTTCGTTCGGCGAAGTACCTCCTACGAAATCTGTAATATCAACTTTGATATCGAGCGTAATTTGGTCATCACCAGAGACAACGGGCCGAATGTCGATTGCCATATTCGCTTCTACTGGCGTATACTGCTCAGTGACAATTGACTGAGATGTCAAGGAAGGAATTACATTCTGCGTTTCCGTACGGTAATACCTTTTACTCCCGATGCTTAATGACGCGTTATGTCCATTTAGCGTTGATAATTTAGGCACCGACCGCATGTTGACATTCTGATTTTCTTCCAACGCTTTCAGCGTCACATAAAAGTTAGGCGACACCCGTCCTAGGTTAAAAGAATTATTCCTGCCGATCTGTGAAAGAAATCGATTGATTCCGCCTGAACCAAACGTAAAATCTATTCCCTCACCCAATATCTTACCTCCCATTGTCGTAGTCGAATCCGCGATCCCCGCTGTAATACCGGTTTTCACCGTATTCCCTTGTTGGATATCCAATATCGTCACTTCGATCAGCACCATGGGAACCAGTTTATCGATCCGCTTTACATACTCTTCAATTTCGCGTATCTGCGGCGAAGATCCGGACAGCAAAAGCATATTTTGTTCCTTAAATTCTTTAATTTCTACGTCGCGTCTCCAGTCGGTTGGAATCATAGCGAGTACAGTGTCCAAGGACCTGTTCTGCAACTGTATGATGCGGCTATCCCGCAGGCCTTCCATCTTCCGGTCACCGATCATGTACATCCCGTTTTCCTTACGAAAGGTATATGGAGTTGTACGGAAAATGGATACCAGGAAATCTTCAAAAGAAACGTCCCTGACATTAGCACTTACCTGTCCCTGGATTGTGGAATAAATAAAATAGTTTACTTCGGCATCCTGTGCTGCCCGCTTGATAAGGTCGGCTATAGGTGTGTTTTCCGCCTGTATGGTAAAACGTTTACCTTCTTGCTGCTGCTCTCCGTACACGGTAAATACACCGGGTGTTCCCGTCGTTACGCCCTGCATCGCCTCTACTCCACCACCCTGCTGGGCAATGTTGCTTCGATAGCGAACGGCCGTTTCCTTCTGTTGGTTGATGAACAGCTCTTCCCCGGGTATTAGCCCTTCGAATACGTAGACGCCATCTCGCGTGCGGTTATAACGCAGATTATTAGTAAAAGCTAGTTTTTCCAGCGCCACCTCGAACGGGGCAGCAGCAATAAATCCGCTCACTGTCTGCTGCTGGAGATTAACAGGAATTACTACATTTCTCCCCGATACGCTCGAAATTGCCTGGGCAACGTCAGCTAAATTATCGCCCTCCAGTTCGTAGGCCAGGCTGTTATCTGTGGCGTCAAAAGTCACTTTGATCTGCTTTGGAGGAACTACAGGCTCTATACCGCGCATCTGGGTTATCGACATGATGGATCCGACTACTTGCACATCAAGCTGATAATTCTTACTTAAAAACAGCAATACGTTAAGGGCGGTTTCGTTCTGAAAATTATTAACGATTGACATTTGCAGTTCAGGCTCTACGTTAATGTTCAAGCCATTGGACTCTGCCAGAGCACGGACAAATTCCTGAATAGAAACCCCCGAAACTGACAGCTTCACTTTTTCGTTAAGCCCCGGAACTGTTACCGACAATGCTCTGAGCCGCTGCTCCACCTGCTGGAACTGTTCCTCGGCACTCTGCTGCGCGAAAGATGCCAACACACCAACACACATAAAATAGGTAAGTATAATAAGTTTTTTCCAGTTCATTATTAATAATTAAAAAGCAAGGGATATATCTCTTCGATCGTAGTCAGTTTTTTGGCAAACAGTCCGAAGGCGTTCTCGCCCAAGGTTTTAATCTCCCGCTCTTTCAACAAGTCATCTACCTGCATATTTTCTTTTTTTATTTCATCTGCCAGTTCGCGGTCCAGCGGAATAATTTCGTAGACCGCTTTACGTCCCTTAAAACCCGTAAAATAACATTGATTACATCCGGCCGCTACAGCATGCTCTTGTACCTCAAAAAAAGGTTTAAATTGCTTCGGATACAGCGTGGGATCCATTTTTTTTGTCGTCTTACAATGCGGACATAGGAGCCGTACCAACCGCTGCGCAACGGTGGTATTCAGGGTATTGGCGATCAGAAAACCCGGAATACCCATGTCAATCAATCTTGAAATGGTTCCCCAAGCCGAGTTCGTATGTATTGTGGATAGCACGAGATGTCCCGTCAATGCAGCACGAATAGCCATATTTGCCGTATCTGGATCTCGGATCTCCCCCACCATAATAATATCCGGATCCTGCCGCAAAAACGTCCGCAGCGCGGCACCAAAGGTAAGTCCTATATTTTCGCGGAGCTGCACCTGATTAATTCCTTCCAGTGTGTATTCAATAGGATCTTCAATCGTCAGAATATTTGTTGTCTCCTTATTCAGGTGTTTAAGGGTTGCATAGAGCGTGGTT
>NZ_JABMCQ010000277.1 GCF_013179575.1 Sphingobacterium shayense
TCCGAACAGAGCAGTCAAGCCCGCCAGAGCCGATGGTATTGCCGTAACAGGTGGGAGAGTAGGTCGGTGCCTAATTTTATACAAAACCCCTTCAAGTAATTGGAGGGGTTTTTTTGTGCCTTTTTTTTGCCTTTTAACTAACTCAAGGTAAACCGAAAAAATGCTCTGGAATAAGCGATGATATTGAGTATCTTTGTACTTAACATGGGAACACAATTGGATAACGGAATAAAGCCTTATAACCATTATGGGGCGTATTTGAAGGAGAAGTATAACGGACAAAAGGTGTTCAAGGTAATAGTGGATGGTAACTTCACTTGTCCAAATCGAGATGGTAGCAAAGGATACGGAGGCTGTACTTATTGTAACGTGGATTCATTTACCCCAGATACCGCTCGAAAGGTTCCGTCGATGCGGGAACAGGTGATATCAGGGATGGCTAGAGCGCGTAAGTCTTATGGTGCAGAGAAATTTATTATATATTTTCAGCCGAATACCAACACCTACGCTCCAACGCATTTGCTGAAAATGATGTATGACGAAGCGTTGAGTGTAGATCCCGAAAATACTTTAGGATTGTCTGTAGGAACTCGTCCAGATTGTCTGGATTTTGAGAAGATTGCATTATTGGAGTCGTATACCGATCGTTATGATGTAGACTTGGAAATGGGAATGGAGTCTATTTACAACGAGACGTTGAATCGTATTAATCGAGGCTGTTCGCATGATGAGTTTTTGAGAACGATAGAAATGTTGAAAGGGGCAAGTTTTGAATTATGTGTTCATACTATCTTTGGCTTTCCATGGGAAAGTGAAGAAATGATGCTACGTTATGCCGACGAAATTAACAGACAATCACATATTAGGTTTGTAAAATTGCACCATCTGCATATTGTCGAAGGCTCCATTATGGGCGTTCAATATAAGCGCGAACCGTTTAAGCTCTTTACAATTGAGGAGTACACAGATTTTCTGGCCAAATTTATTCCATTACTTCGGCCGGATATTGTCATTCAGCGTATATTTGGTATTGCCGATCGTGAATTATTAATTGCGCCGAACTGGGGGTTTCCGAAATCTAAAATCCAAACACATATTGATAAGGGATTGGAATTAAGGGGAGTTTTGCAGGGGAGTATGTATAAAAGTTAAGTTTGTCTGCGAATTGATCTTTAAAGTTCATACACAATTGTCTCTAGTAAAAAGCCTCGAAAATTTTCGAGGCTTTTTATTAAGCGCCTTTCTCTAGAATTTTTTTAAGATCTGCTGGAGAGTAGTTAATGGATTTTAACGTTTTGTGATCCCCGTCTCTAAAAACAAGATATAGGCCGTCGATTTCTTTATAGTAAGATTTTACCCCTTTTTCTAGATAGTGGGCCTGCGTTAATTTTGCCTCTTCTTCCGATTTACATGCTTTGCTCATATTTGAGCGTTGAACTTCCTCAAACAGATCACTGAATTTATCTTTAAAACCGAATTCTAATACAGCTCCAGACAATACATATTGGATGTCACACAAAGCGTCGGCAATTTCAATTAAATCTTTATTTACTATTGCTTCTTCTAATTCTTTTAATTCTTCCGCGATCAGTGCAACACGAAGATCACAACGGGTCTGCGAGGGGATTGTCGGCTTATCTAAAATTGGATGTTGGAACGTTTTATGGAATTCTGCAACGGAACTTAAAGTTTTTGGATCAGTCATATGATTTATTTTTTCTCTAAAAATACAAATTTATAATAAGAAAAAAGGCGCTGAAGCGCCTTTGAATGTTATTTAATAAGATGTTTCAATTGGATGAGTTCGCGTTCATCTATATAACGCCAACGGCCTCTTGTTAGATCTTTCTTTGTTAAATTTGCGTATACTACTCTATCTAGTTTTACAACATCGTAACCCAAAGATTCAAAGATACGTCTTACTATTCTGTTCTTACCTGAATGTATTTGAATTCCGACTTCACGTTTACTAGCACCTTGCACATAGCTGATATCATCCGGCTTGATTAGGCCATCTTCCAATTGAATACCAAATTGTATTTTATTAAAGTCTCCTTGTGTAAGGTTTTTGTTTAATTCGACATTGTAGATTTTACTAATGTTATTTCTAGGGTGGGACAATTTCTCTGCAAGATTGCCGTCATTAGTAAGTAAAAGTAGACCTGTTGTGTTTCTGTCTAAACGACCAACGGGATATATTCTTTCCTTAGTAGCTTTTGCTACCAGATGCATAACGGTACGACGTTCTTGTGGATCATCTGTTGTAGTAATATAGTCCTTCGGTTTGTTTAAGAGAATATAAACCATTTTTTCTCTTTTTAATCGCTCGCCGTTATATTTGATCTCATCCTTTGCTGGATCCACTTTTGTTCCCAATTCTATAACAACCTCTCCATTTACAGAAACAACACCTGATTCGATTAGTTCGTCTGCTTTACGCCTGGAGCATATTCCGGAGTTCGAGATATATCTGTTCAAACGAATTAAACCATCGTCCTTCGGTTCTGAGTTAACATTTTTCCGTCTAGGATAAAACGTTTTTGATTCAGTATTGCCTTCTTGATAGTCATCTCGTCGGTTTTCATTTCGTTCTCCGCCGAATGATCTACCACCTCGGTTTTCACTTCGTTCTCCGCCGAATGATCTACCACCTCGGTTTTCACTTCGTTCTCCGCCAAATGATCTACCACCTCGGTTTTCACTTCGTTCTCCGCCGAATGATCTAC
>NZ_JABMCQ010000278.1 GCF_013179575.1 Sphingobacterium shayense
AAAAGGAGGAATTATCACATTTTTTTCCTGAAATGCGCGCACGCTTGAATGAATGTCGATTTCATAATTGTCGACATATCAATGAACCTGGTTGCGTGATTCTCCAGGCCCTAGAGCAGGGCGATATTGAACCTTCACGATACGATAGCTATCTAAGTATTTACAACAATCAGGATACGCGTAATTAGGGTTTGATTGTTATCTCAGGTCTAATTCTTCGCTGTGCAGAGGCTCTCCTTCTAGCGTCGTGAAAAGCATTCGATATCTTCCCGGGCAAGCTCTAAAAGCTCCTTGTGCTATCGGTGAGGGTCCTAACAGGGTATAAAAGAATAACGCTTTGTCTTTCTCTTCGTCTTTGTAAACCTTAAGTAGGTAATAACCGGGATTCTTTTTAATAAGCTGTGGAACCACATAGTCGTGGTAAATTTCCTCGACGCCCTGAGGACAGGTGGGCAATTTTAAGTTGGAAAGTGTATATCCTAAATCTTGATAAGTCTTTGCATTTTGTTGAACGAAATGTTCTATTTTTTTGATGTTTTCTCCTTTAGGCAATACTTTAATAATTGTTAGATATTTTTCCGCAATACCTTTATTATACATGGGAATAACGGCGTGATATACGCTATCGGTGCCAATTTTTATTGTCTGGGCATACCATTTGGCATTATCCTCTGACTTTAATTGAAAATTACCTAAGTCGATCAATTTTTGATTCTTTCCGCCGCTATTATTTATTAACGCTGCCATTCCATATTTCGAGTTATAGGTATCGCTAAAGACTACAGCATATGATTTCTTGTCGTATCCAAGTTTTTTAAAGAGTTTAACATATCGACGTGACGGAGGGTCGTTCGTCAAATGGCTTTTGTGACCATCCCACATTTCTTCTCCCGCATAAGGACCCATATAAATTGAGAACTTCTCTTGGATACTTTCGAAATTGTCTTCCCCTTTCACGATGTAACTATTAGGGACCGTTTGGTAGCTACTGCAACTACTTAAAACTGATACGCAAAGTAAGATGAAATAGACGTTGATGGCACGATGCATAGGGCTATAATTTTAGATGTTTCGTTTATACATGGTTATTAAGAGAATTTAAATATAACAAAATTGATTAAATCTCAGGTTATTATATCACAATATTTAGGAATATTATTCTTCTCTTCTTTGTCGGGTTGGTGAAAATGCCGACCTTTTTAGCTGAAAATAATACAAGCAAAAAAAGTTATCCGAATGTTTCTCGGATAACCTTTTTTATTTACTTGGGAGATATTTTATCGATTATTCCCAAAACGGGTTTTGTTCAATCTTTTCGTTTTTGGTGATCGCTGTTGCTGGTATTGGGTATAGGTTTTGACGACCATCGGCGTACCAAGTTCTTTGTTGAGCTTTAAACCATTCTAGATGATTGTCGGAAGTGAGTGTCTGGAAATTTGTCGACTTACCTCCAATCGCCACTTTAGCGACACCTGCAGGAACGTTAATGGAAGGCCCTGATTGATTTCCGTCATAAAACACAACATCCATGGTGCCGTTTTGATCTAAGTCGATTAATTGATTTAATCCAGGGACATAGATTCCCGACCACTCCATGGTTGCCATCAGTTCTCCCCGATTCCACCTTTTTAAGTCGTTAAAGCGAAATCCTTCCAAAGCGAGTTCCACCTGACGTTCTCTACGAACCTCCAGAATAACTGGATTGTTCACATCAGGGAAGAACGTTTGTTTTAGGTAATTGTCAACGCTGCCGGGGAGAGTGTTAATACCTCCCGTTATGCCAGCCCTCTCTCGTAAGGCACCAATTGTATTTTTCCAATCGTTGTGGGATAAGGTACCCAACTCTGCTTTTGCTTCTGCATAGTTTAGCAACACTTCTGCATATCGCATTAAAGGAACGGCATTTGTGTTGTAAGAACCGTTATCAAAATAGCTGTCATCAAGGGTGTACTTGATAGGCTGATACCCTGTATAGGTGTGACTAGCAAAGTTTGGCGGTGCAGCCGCTCCATTACGTTTATAGCCTGGCGTGCGGATTAGTTGGGCTAATCTGTAATCGCGGCCAGCGCACTCTTGGTAAAACATTTCTGTTTTATAGTTCGGGCGATTTGTGTAGGGAGTACCATCGATATTTAATACTGTATTGATGAATGGACGTGCAAGACTGTAACGGGGGCCATATGTTGCCGAGGTCCACCACCAATTTGCATCGTTAAGTATCGCTAGGTCTTTACTAAATGCAATAGCGAGCATAACTTCTGAAGTAACCGGCGCATCACTAATGAATAATTGCCGCTGGGATAACTCTGCACCTTGCGCTGTATTTAATGTATGTGGTCCGTGAATCATCAATTCCTCCGCCGCATCAACAACATGTTGCAAGTAAATGTCTGCGGTATTTTGTAGACCTAACTCGAAATGGTATTTCCGGTAAGTGCCTTCAAAAAGAGCAATCCGAGTTTTTAGACCTAATGCGGTCCATTTTGTTATCGTCGTCCCGTCTGAGCTCGCGGCACTGATATTGTTATATGCAAAATCTAAATCCTCCATTATTTTCTCCATGACTAGGGTGCGGGAATCACGAGGAGCGTATAATGCTTCATCATCAGCAGCTAATGGTTTATCAATCCAAGGGACATCCCCGAAGCGTGTAACCATATCATAATAGAACCATGCGCGAAAAAAGCGCGCGATACC
>NZ_JABMCQ010000279.1 GCF_013179575.1 Sphingobacterium shayense
GGATTCCAGATGGCAATTCCTTATACCACAAGGAGAAATAGACAGAACCTTGGGTACAGTCGTACAAAATCCATTGAACTAAACGATTATTTTCAGTTTCTACACTAGACAATAGCGAAAAATTTTCGCTATTGTCTTTTTTTTGACCCGCAGACTATTCTATCCTTACTTGTTTTGAATTTCGAACTCTGCATAAACCGCTAAATGATCAGATAAAGTTGATATAGGCCATCGTTTATATTCTTTCCATTTAAATTTAGTATGTCGCCCTACCATAACATAATCGATTTCGGTTTGAGGCTTTAAATTGGGATGCGTTGGACCGTTGGTGGATATATTGCGAACAAAGGAATGATCCAATTTTTTAATGGGGTCGCTGTCGGGAGTAGAATTCAAATCACCGACAAGTATTAATGGGCGCTTATACCAATCTGCAAGTTCCAATACATAATCAACTTGGGCTAATTTATTTTCGTCTTTTAAATCCAGATGGGTATTAGCAAACGCTACAATAGCGCCTGACGGCAACTTTACGTCAACTATTGCCAACGAGCGTTGTTCACTCTCAACCGGCATCGGGAGATTATAGCGTCGTTGACCCACAATTTTATACTTAGAAAGAATCAAAGTACCGTATTGACCATTCTCCATATCGATGCCTTTGGAAAAAAAATACTCCATACCCGTTAAATCTGCAAGTATCTTTGCTTGATCAACCATATTTGATCGAGACAACATAACATCAACCTCTTGAATACCGATAATATCTGCATCCGTTTCCAAAATCAGATCCGCGACCCCCTGCAAATCTATTTCTCCGGGTCGATTAGGCGGATTGCCATGGTGGATATTAAATGATAAAACCCGTAAATTCTCCTGTGCGGCTGTCGTAAACACGGCAAATATCATTAAAGCCACAGCAACGAATATTCTTTTCCTCATTTTCATCAACATATAGTATTAAAGAAGCGATCAAAAGCAATTAATTGGCATCTAGTTACATAAATAAACAATTACCAATATATCTCCATCGAAGATAATGAAACTTCATAAGTGAACCAAGACAGAGGCTATATTACGTCTTAAATTTTCGCTGACAAAATGGGAAAAACTAACATTTAACTTATATTTACTACCATGAAACGATTCCAACCAATTTTAATAGTATTTTTTCTTATTGTGTCCTGCCAAACGCAGCATGTGCGTGAAACAGACACGTCCAAAGTTTACGATAATGCTGCCGTTATAACCGCCCATCCATTGGCGTCGAAAGTAGGTGTAGATATTTTAAAAAAAGGCGGAAATGCAATTGATGCAGCAATCGCAGTTAAATTCGCTCTCGCCGTTGTTTATCCAAACGCGGGAAATATAGGCGGAGGTGGGTTTTTAGTGTACCGCAGCAAAGATGGAGAGAAAGCCGCTTTAGACTTTCGCGAAAAAGCGCCATCGCTAGCAGACAAAGATATGTACCTAGATTCTGCCGGCAATCCTATAACTAGATTAAGCCTAGACGGACATTTGGCAGCTGGCGTTCCTGGGACAGTTGCGGGTATGCAGGAAGCACATAAAAAATATGGGACTTTAACATGGGCAGAACTCCTTGCACCCGCAATTGAGCTAGCGAATAACGGTTTCAATATCACCAAACGCCAGGCTACAGAGTTTAATAGTTATCAGAAGAGATTCAAACAATACAGTACTTCAAGCGCCTCCATAATTCGTGATCAGCCATGGAAAAAAGGTGATGTTTTTATACAATCACAATTAGGGAATACATTAAATTTAATCGCGGAGAATGGCAGGGACGGATTTTATAAAGGACCCGTCGCAGACGATATTGTTGCCGAAATGAAACGAGGAAATGGCCTTATCTCGCATGAAGATTTGGAAAATTATCAGGCTGTATGGCGTAAACCAATTGTAGGAGATTACAAAAATTACACGATCATTTCGATGCCTCCTTCTTCTAGTGGCGGGACCGCGCTGTTGGCACTGCTGCAATCCGTCGAATCATATCCACTATCGCAGTGGGGGTTTCAATCAGACAGTACAATTCGTGTTATGGTTGAAGCGGAACGGCGAATTTACGCAGATCGAGCTACTCATTTAGGGGACCCCGATTTCTATAATGTTCCAACAGAATTCCTTACCAACAAGAGATTGAATCAAGAGCGGATGGCAAAAGTGAATTTAGAAAAGGCAACACCGAGTTCGGAAGTAAACGCCGCGCAATTTCCTGGATATGAATCGGAGGAAACAACACATTATAGTATTGTCGATAAAGATGGAAATGCTGTCTCGTTAACAACAACCTTAAATGGATCTTATGGATCCGGAGTTTGGGTTGATGGTGCAGGTTTCCTACTTAATAATGAGATGGACGATTTTTCAGTAAAACCAGGATCGCCAAATATTTACGGTCTTTTAGGAGGCAAGGCAAATTCGATACAACCTGGTAAAAGAATGTTAAGCGCAATGACACCAACAATAGTTGAACAGGACGGAAAATTAAAAATGGTTATTGGAACCCCTGGCGGATCGACTATTATCACATCCGTATTCCAAGGAATCCTGAATGTTCTTGAATTTGGTATGTCCGCACAAGAATCGGTCAGC
>NZ_JABMCQ010000028.1 GCF_013179575.1 Sphingobacterium shayense
ATTTCTCTCGATTCAAGACGCAAAGGATTTTTCAATTAGCAATAGTGTTTTTACATGCCAGGACATCTCTTTAGATACCACTAATGTAGTCAGTTTAAAACAGGACAACGTGAAATTGTTAGCGAAGGAAGGTTTGAAAAATTAATATAAATGATTAGGCAAGGGAAAATAAAGAACGGCGGTATATTTTTATTACTTACACTTACTATTTGGGCATATTTGTGCTCCGGTTCAAGTTTGTATGCAAACTTGAGGGTAGCAAAGGTATTCATTGAAGGACGTGAAAATCCGTTAAGTGTAAATACGCTGAGCCCGCGCTTCAGTTGGCAACTTGTCAGTGATGGTTTTAACATCACACAGCAATCATTTCGAATTCAGGTTAGTCCAGATTCATCATTTGAAAATTCTAATCATTTTCTTTGGGATTCGGGGTGGATACACAGCGAGCAATCGCTATATAATAGGTATCACGGAAAACGCTTGAATACTGGTACGACTTATTTTGTGCGGATTCATGTTCGAGATAATATGGGTGCGCTAGGGGTTAGTGCAACTCAATCCTTCCATATCGGTTTACTGAGCCCTGAGGATTGGGGGGAAGCCTCATGGATTACAAATGAGATTTTACCTGACTCGCTGATTAATAGTCTTCCCCTGAGCTCAAGTAAACTTCGTTTAAAAGAAAATTTCGAACTCCCGGTTTTTCGCAAAACGATAAATCTAAAGAAGAAATTAAAATCTTCAATGGCCTACATCTCTGGGCTTGGTCATTACGAATTTCTTCTTAATGGCAAACCGGTGGATGATGACGTATTACAACCCGGTTGGACTAAATATGATAAGGAGGCCTATTATGTAGTATATGACCTGACAAGATTGTGGGGAAAAGGAAACAATACAATTGGTATTCTTTTAGGTAATGGTTTTTATTATATACCTCCGGTCAAAGGACGATTTCAAAAGCATAAAGTAGCCTTCGGTCTTCCAAAGGTAAAAATGAAAGTTGTGAACATTTACCAGGATGGCTCACGAGAGGTTATTGTGACGGACAATAGTTGGAAGGTACATCGATCTCCAATTACATTTTCTAGTATGTACGGTGGGGAGGACTATGATTCCAATATATTGCCAGACACGTGGAATCTCCCAGGTTACGATGATAGTAACTGGAAAAATGCTGTACCTACTGATGGACCAGACTTATGGGGGCAGGAGATTGAACCGGTGCGTATTATGCAACAATTTTCAGGGAAACGCATTGCGGAGTTAGAAGAGGAGAAAATCGAGATCTATGATTTCTCTCAGAATGCCTCTGGGAATGTACGTTTAAAGATGGAGGGCGTTAAAGGCGATACTGTCCGTATTTATCCCGCAGAGCTATTAGATGATCAGGGACGAATAAGTCAAAAACATTCTGGAAGTCCATATTATTATGAGTATATCTTTGGAAAGGACGGTGAGGTTACTTGGCATCCTCGATTTACTTATTATGGACTGCGTTATGCAGAAGTTCGGCATAAACCAAAAGGTAAGCAAAATGTAGATATAAAAGAAATAACCCTCGATCATCTACGTAATAGCGCTCGCAAAAATGGAGAGTTGACCACCTCAGATACCCTTTTTAATCAAATTCATACACTGATCAATTGGGCAATTAAAAGTAATATGATGAGTGTTTTTACGGATTGCCCTCATCGGGAGAAATTAGGGTGGCTGGAGCAGCTTCATCTAATGGGTCCTTCGGTACAATACAACTTTGATGTCAAACGGCTGTTTGCTAAATCGCTACGTGATATGCGTCAGTCACAGACAGCTGAAGGTCTGGTTCCTGAAATCGCTCCAGAGTATGTTCAATTTGATTGGGGCGGAGACATGTTTCGGGATTCACCTGAATGGGGTTCCAGCTCTATCATATTGGCGTGGTATGCTTACCAATGGTATGGTGACGATTCCTTTTTAAAAGATAATTATCAAATGATGAATAGGTATATGGCCTATCTTCAGGGAAAAGCCAAAGGTAATATACTCTATCAGGGATTAGGTGATTGGTATGATCTAGGGCCAGAGCGTCCTGGTGTATCTCAGTTAACAACGCCTGGAATAACAGCCACCGCAATCTATTACGATAACCTTAAAATTATGGGACAGATTTCTGCGTTGCTGCAAGATGAAGACCGTAAGCGATACTACGATTCGCTAAAGCATGTAGTCTATCTGCGGTTTAATGAAACTTTTTATAAACCAGAAGAGAAAATTTATGGATCAGGAAGTCAAACTGCTCTAGCAATGCCTTTATATATGGGATTGGTTGATCCACAAAACATTGCGGGGGTGACGGCCAATTTGGTGAAAGACATTGTGGCAAAAGATACAAGTTTTACGTCCGGTGACATTGGACACCGTTATCTGTTACAGGTTCTGCAGAATGCGGGTCGTGATGATTTAATTTATGCCATGCACAAAGATGACACTAGACCCGGGTATGGATACCAAATTCGACAGGGGGCGACGGCGCTGACCGAATCGTGGGCAGCAAGGAAGGATGTTTCTAATAATCATTTCATGTTAGGACATTTGATGGAATGGTTCCATAATGGCTTGGGTGGACTGGGACAGCAGGTGGGGTCAATTGGCTACAAACATATCCGTATTGCTCCGAGATTATTGGATAAAATTGATACACGAAGTCTAGATTTTCAAAGTCCTTATGGTTTGGTTAAATTTCGCCAAAAAAATGATACTTATCAAGTGAAAGTACCAGTAAACAGTAGGTGTACCTTGGTATTACCTACTCGAGAAAATTATATAATAAACGGAAAAGAGCTGATCGAATTTACCCACAATTCAACGGATCAAGGAATTGAAATTGAATTGGGCTCAGGAAATTACCAAATAAGATAATAGCGTATGAAAGCAACATTGATAATAATGAGCGTTTTGCTAAGTGTTAACTGGTGTTTTTCACAAGAAAAAGATACGGTAAGCGAACAGGAGATGGAGGGGATTTATCAAGAAGTGAAAACACCGCATAAATACGGACTGGTTCTCACACCTTCTAAAAAGGGCGACCTAATGGATTGTCCCTCTGTTTATAAGGTGGGAAAAAAATGGTATATGAGTTTTTTGATATTCGATGGCAAAGGTTATGAAACTTGGCTCGCCGAAAGTTCTAATTTACTGAAGTGGGACATTTTAGGTAAACAAATGTCTAAAGAAAGCACAGATAAATGGGATAGTAAGCAAAGAGCCGGATATAACGCATTGATCAACACGAAATGGGGAGGAAATTATTCGCTAGGAAAGTACAATGGAAAATATTGGATGAGCTATTTTGGCGGATCCACAGAAGGATATGAACCAGTACCTCTTTCCATTGGTATGGCGTTCACTCCAAATGAACCTTATCAACCGATGGAGTGGGAACGCGTTGACCATCCTGTTTTAAGTAGTAATGATGCTGACGTTCGCTGGTGGGAAAATCGCGATAAACTTTTTAAAAGCTACGTAATTGAAGATCCTAGCAAAGTAACCGGTCACCGGTTTATCATGTATTATAATGCCGTGGGCGATTCTCTTGAAAATAATAAACCTACGCGTTGGTACGAGCGGATTGGGATGGCCGTTTCGGATGACCTTACACAGTGGAAGCGGTTTGAAGATAACCCCGTAGTTCACCATCCTGTGGGCATTACAGGCGATCCTATGATCCAACGGATCGACGATTTATGGGTGATGTTTTATTTCGGAGCTTTTTGGAAAGATAGGCCTGGCACCTTCAACCGTTTTGCTGCATCCAGAGATCTGGTTCACTGGACCGACTGGCAGGGCGAAAACCTAATTGAACCATCGGAGGATTACGACAGCCAGTATGCACATAAATCATTTGTGCTCAAGCATAAAGGGATTGTATATCATTATTACTGCGCTGTGGATAAAGCAGGAAACAGAGGTATTGCAGTTGCTACCTCTAAAGATTTAGGAAAAAGTAGCTTGAAATTTTGAGCTTCTTGTTGATTATTGATATTATTATGAAAAGAGCAGGTTTAATCGTTTTTTTAATTATACAATTTATTAATCTCCATGGGCAGGGGAGGCAGGTTATTGACTTTAATGCCGGATGGCATTTTAAGTTAGGCGATGATCTTCAGTACAGAAATCCCCAGTTCGATGAAACCCGATGGGAGGAAATAACACTTCCGCATGACTGGAGTATTCTCTCAGACTTCGGAGCGGAGTTCCCAGCGGGAAATGCGGGTGGTGCGCTCCCAGGAGGAACCGGTTGGTACCGAAAGAAATTTTCACTCCCTAAATCCGCTATAGGGAAACAGGTAAGTATCCATTTCGGTGGAGCATACCGCTATACAGAGGTCTGGTTAAATGGTCACTATTTGGGAAAACACACGAACGGATATTTGTCTTTTGCGCACGATCTTACACCGTACTTAAACTTAGGTGGTCAACAAAATGTTATTTCCATACGCGTTGATAACAGTAAACAGCCTAATTCCAGATGGTACACGGGCTCTGGAATTTATCGTGATGTAAATATCAGTATCAAGGATGCTGTTCATATTTTGGACGAAGAAACCTTTATAACGACTCCTGTTCTAACGCCAGAACAAGGAAATCTTCTGGTACAAACTAAAATAACCAACCCTCAAGATAGGCAGGTCGGAGCCGTAATTACCTTGCGTGATCAAGGTGGACGTATTGTCGCCGATAAGCACGTGTTAGTGAGAGATAATAGTATCCACGAGACGCTGGAAATTTCAAATCCGAAACTTTGGGGTGTCACGGATCCTAACTTATACCAACTCGAAATTGTCCTTGAGGATACGGAAGGTACGCGTGTGGATAACCTTGCGCAAAAAGTGGGATTTCGCACGATAAAGTTTGATGAGAAATCAGGATTTTACCTAAATGGAGAATCCTTAAAAATACACGGCGTTTGTCTGCATCATGATTTAGGGGCACTAGGTGCGGCCTTTAATAAATCTGCAGCCAAGAGGCAGCTTGTAATGATGAAGGAGATGGGCGTAAATGCGATACGTACCGCGCACAACCCACCGGCCAAAGAAGTACTTGATTTATGCGATGAGTTAGGACTTTTGGTATATAATGAGGCTTATGATATGTGGGCTAAACGTAAGAATAAATTTGATTATCATCTGGATTTCCAACAACATCATATTGCCGATCTTAAAGCTTTCATTAAGCGTGATCGTAACCATCCCTCCGTATTTATGTGGAGCATTGGTAATGAAATTAGAGAGCAGTTTGATTCGACAGGTATTACCTTGACAAAAAATATGGCTGCGGTTGTTAGAGAGCTGGATCCTACCAGACCAGTGACAGCCGCCTTAACAGAAACTAATTTCGATAAAAATTATATTGCACAGGCAAAAGCTCTTGATGTACTCGGTTTTAATTATAAGTATTTTGATTACGACAGTCTTCCAAGTGAGTTTGCAGGTGTGCCACTATTAGCCTCGGAAACAAGTTCTGCGCTGGAAACTAGAGGCGTGTACGATGCGTTACATGATACAATTCAACTCTGGCCTGCCTCCAGTAAGGACAAATTTGTCGTAAATGGAAATGCAGATTTTACCGTCTCAGCGTACGATAATGTGGCAGCATATTGGGGCACGAGCCATGAACGTGCCTGGATCGAAGTAGCGAAACGTCCATTTCTAGCAGGAACTTTTGTGTGGACAGGTTTTGATTATTTAGGAGAACCTGTGCCTTATCCATATCCAGCCCGGAGCTCATATTATGGAATTGTGGATTTAGCCGGTTTTGCCAAAGACGTGTATTACATGTATCAATCCGAATGGACTGATAAAGAGGTGTTACATCTATTACCCCATTGGAACTGGAAGCAGGGAGACATCGTCGATGTCTGGGCCTACTATAATAATGCTGATGAGGTAGAGTTGTTTTTAAATGACAAAAGTTTAGGCCGCCGCCAAAAAAGCGTAGATACTTTACACGCCTCTTGGCGGGTAGCGTACGATCCGGGCGAGCTGAAAGTCGTCAAATATCGTGAAGGAAAAGTTGTTCAACAAGTTTCTCGAAATACGGCTGGTGAGGCAGCAAAACTTGAGGTTACAGTGCATCATGATCAATTTGCTACTGGTGATGATCGTGACCTTTACTTTGTTGAGGTACAACTTATCGATCAGCAGGGGAATCCAGTTACAGAAGGCGATCAAAACATTGAATTTTTAGCGGATCAGCATCATACCGTACTAGGGACAGATAATGGTTTTCAAGCAGACCTGAGCGGGCTACATCGTCCGACCCGTAAAACGTTTAAGGGGAAGGCTCTTGCAATAGTAAGCAAACATGACGCTAAGATTATGGGGGATTTAACAATAAAATGGAAAGGTGGAGAACAGAAAATAAAAGTGACCGATACAAAGTAATTTATTTTGCACGCTAACAATAGACAATTATGAGCAATACAATTAGTAAATCTAGGGGAAGGTTTACCGCAATTCGGAAGGGGCGACATTCGTTTTTAGCCTTGACGTTTTTATTTATACTTCAACCTGTAGCGAAAGCAAGAATGGCTCCTGAAGCTGTTGTTGTATTGCACGCTGGTGAACGCGGGCAAGAAGAAGTAGATGGTCGTGTATTGGATGATCAAATGCAACCCATTGCGGGAGCAACTGTATCGCTAGTGGACGCTGTTCTATCAACCGCTACCGCGGAAGATGGAACATTCGAGTTACGCCTTAGCCCTGAAGCAAAACAAATAAAAATTTCTGCCGTTGGCTATAAGGATTATTTTATAGCAGTTACATCAGGAAGTATAGGAGATATCGTCTTGCAAAAGGATGATCAAGCGCTAGATGAGGTTGTTGTTATTGGTTACGGTACGGTCAAGAAAAGAGATTTAACCGGGTCGGTTACTTCGTTGAAATCAGAAGATATAGTACGCTCCCCCGCATCGAATGCGCTAGAATCAATTCAAGGGCAAGTACCGGGGCTAGATATAACTCGGAAATCGGGAAGTGCGACCTCGGGCGTTGATATGACTATTCGAGGAAAGCGCTCCCTATCAACTGCAGAAGGCGCTAACACGCCTCTTGTTATCATCGACGGAATGCAGGGCGGTAATATTAGTGATATCGCTCCACAGGATATCGCTTCGATGGAAATATTAAAAGACGCTTCTTCAACTGCAATATATGGTTCCCAAGGTGCTAATGGTGTTATTATCGTGACAACAAAACGAGGACAGGAAGGTAAACCTAAGGTTAATTATAATGCCTATATAGGGGCCAATGGATGGGCACAATATCCCGAAATGCGCATAGGGGATGATTATATTGCATTACGCCGTGCCGCAGCTCGTGCTGACGGACAATGGTCTAGCCCCGAAGATGATCAGACGCTGTTTAGTGTAGGGGAATGGCAGGCGGTGCAAAAGGGGCAATGGACTAATTGGCGGGAGGAAGTTATGCACACGGGGATGGTACAAAACCATCAATTATCGGTGAGCGGAGGAAATAGTAACACACAGGGAATGCTATCAGGCGGATATTATAAGGAGCTTGGAACATTCAAAAATGACGCTTTAGATAAATTCAATCTACGATTGAATGTGGATCAAAATATTGGAAGTAAAGTAAAGATCGGAACTTCTTCCCAAGTGACGCATTACGACGGGAATAACAGAGCTGACAATGTCTTATGGCGCTCAGCGACTAACGTTCCGCTAGGACTGCCCTATAATGAAGCCGGTGAAGTGAACCTGTGGCCATTAGGGAGAGAAGGAAAGGTTAACCCCTTAGCAGATGAGGCTACGGCAACCACCGCGCAACATCGTATAGCGAACACCAACATAATCGCCAATGGTTTTCTTGAGGTGAAGCCTCTGCAGGGGCTTTCATTCCGCTCTAACGCTGGGGTCAATCTCTCTTATCATAAAACTAAGGATTTTGCCAGTGCCAATTCTATTGATCGGGCAGGCGAATTTCCTTCCTCTTTGGCGAGCATACAAGGAGAGGATAGGTCGTTCATCAACTGGGACAATATTCTTAATTATGCTGCTGATTTTAATGATCATAGTTTAAACTTTACCGCATTGACATCATGGACAAGCTCAAAACTTAGCACCAGCTATATGGAGGGGACGGGTCAATTTGTGGAACAGCAATTATGGCATAACATTGGCGCTAACCAGAAAGATTCTTATGTAATCCGTTCGGGGTACATCCAAAGTCAAACACTTTCCTATGCTTTACGAGCAAACTATTCTTATCAGGGGAGGTATCTACTTACTGTTTCGAACCGGTGGGACGGAGCGTCTAGACTTTCTCAAGACAATAAATGGGCGGCATTTCCTTCCATCGCTGCCGGATGGCGTATTAGCGACGAGGAGTGGTTTAATTGGAAGCCTGTTAGTGACTTAAAGCTGCGCGCAAGCTACGGGCAGACAGGAAACTCGGGAATTAATGAGTATGGTACGAAATCCGGATTGACCAGTTATACCAATGCTGCATTTCAGGATCAAGGATTTGTTTATTATGTGTATAACACCTTGTTAGGAAATGAGAATTTGGGATGGGAGCGTTCGGAATCCTGGAATATTGGATTAGATGCACAGCTACTAGATGGACGAATTAATTTAGCTGCGGATTTTTACGATACGCAAACTTCGGATATCTTACTACCAAGAACCCTCCCAACTTCGATGGGTTCAGGGGATGGAACACCATTTCAAGTATATCAGAACATAGGAAGCAGTAGCAATAGCGGGCTTGAGATTACCTTAAACACTAAAAATATTGACCGGGAGTTTAAATGGAGTACGGATTTTACATTTGGCACCAATAAAGAGAAAATTGTGAACCTTATTGATGGTAGAGACATCATAGGGGCGACAACTCGGGAAACTGAAAGTTTACTGATCGGTAGACCCCTACAGTCATTTTATACGTTTAAGAGATTAGGTATTTGGCAAGAAAACGAGGCGGAAGAGGCTGCTAGATATTTTAAGGACGCTCAAAAGACACAATCATTCAAGCCGGGTGATATAAAACTAGCGGACTTGAACGGTGATAATATCATTGATGACGTGAATGATGTGACATATATTGGTAGCACCTCCCCGAAATGGACGCTAGGGTTTAATAATACCTTTTCTTATAAGAATTTTGATTTAAATATTTATACAATCGCTCGCTGGGGACAAATGATGCAGTATGATTTAACGGCCAGCTATGATCCGCAAGGGAAGGGGAATCAGCCTGCTTATTTAGACTACTGGACACCAGAGAATCCAACCAACGATTTTCCGCGCGCAGGACTAACCGATTTTTACAATTATCTGGGATACCAGAGCTATAATTTCGTTGACGGGTCTTATATAAAGCTTAAAACGGTCACACTTGGGTATCGTATCCCTAAAAAAGTACTTGAACGAATTAAATTGGAAGGTGTGCGTTTTTATCTAACGGGTAATAATTTATTTTCTTGGGCGAACAGTGATCTTGTTCAGAATTACGACGCTGAACGTGGAGGGGACGCACGGAGTCCTTTACTTCGTCAATTTGTTTTGGGTTTAAATCTAGATTTTTAATGACATGAAGAATATAACTAAATATTTTATAGGGATTGGATTGATAGGTATTTTGCATGGATGTAGTTTGGAAGAAAATAATCCGGGAGGCTCAACCGCTGAAGTTGTCTTTTCAACGCCTGAAGGTATAAATGCATTGATCAATTCTGCGTATGTTTATTACGGAAGTGAATTTTACGGTAGGGAAGATATACTTATGCTTAGCGAAGGCGGCACCGATCTATGGATAAATATTGCGAATTCTGGATACGGCCGGCAAATGACAAAATATGACGGGCTGAATTCGACTGTTGGACAAATACGTAACTCGTGGAATCGGTTTTACGAGATTATAAATTATTGTAATTCGGGTTTGGAACGAATCAATGATGTCGAATTTGAAGATGAGCAGGAAAAAAAATCCAGAATTGGAGAGCTTTCTTTTTTACGGGCTTTTACCTATTGGCATATCGTAGAGCAATATGGGGGAGTAGACCTGCATACTCAGGAGACTAAAGATGCGGTATTGACCGTAAACAGAAGTCCTGTTCTAGATTTTTACGAATTAATGCTTTCAGATCTGGATGTAGCTATAGCCAATCTGCCGACAATGCCAATACCAGCAACTGATGTAGGACGAGTCACGCTGAAAGCTGCATATGGTCTTAAGGCGAGAATAGCCTTAACAAGAGTTGCCTATGAAGAATCGCAGAGCGAAAAGGAGGCTTATTATAAAATAGCATCTCAGGCGGCGCAGTATGTGATAAATAATCAAGGGAGTCTACACGTTGCTCTATACGACACCCCGGAGGAAGTATTCCGTCCAGCAAACAATAAAAACAACAAAGAGGCTATGTTTGTGATCACACATTCGACAGTCAGTTCCCTTAATCCCCAAGAAAAGAATCCCAATCGACTCCATATATGGTTCAAAGCAAAATATTCTGGGAAGGCAGGGATGGTTCGTGATTTAGGATATGGAGCAGATAGAAATTCGAGTACAGGTGGAATGTGTTTTATGCCGACAAGACATTTATTAGAATTATATGATGAAACTGTTGATCGCCGTTACGAGGACTGGTTTCGTGAAAAATACTATCTAAATGTGGATCAATATACATGGACCGCAGATGATCTTTCGGCATTTGGAAAGCCTGCCTCACTCGCTGGAACAACACTGAAGCGAGGAGAGTTAGCACTATGGTTTACCAAGCAAGAGGTAAGTGGTGATAAAAGAAGTTTATCGTATGCCTTGGTAGATATTAATGATACCTACAATGGGGGTAATGTAACCGCAAACGCTCGTTTTAACGTGCATTTTCCTTCTTTGAAGAAATATGATGATCCGGACCTCGCAGAGATCGGATCGCAGGTGGGGACGAAAGATGTTATTCTTATGCGACTGGCTGAAATGTATTTAATAGCGGCCGAAGCAGAGACAATGTCTGCCTCTGGGGACAAATCGTTGGCAGCTCAATATATCAATATACTACGTCATCGGGCAGCTAAAGAAGGAAAAGAAGAGCAAATGACCGTTGGTTCATCAGACATGAATTTAGATTTTATACTTGAAGAAAGAGGACGAGAACTTTGTGGTGAACATATTCGGTGGTTTGACTTAAAGCGGACCGGAAAACTGCTTGAGTATGTGAAAAAATATAATCCGGATATCTTATTGATACAGCCTTATCATCTCAACAGGCCAATTCCTCAACAATTTTTAGATGCAATTATCAACCCGCAAGAATTTGGTCAGAATGAAGGATATTAAACAACTCTTCTATTACTCGCGGTTTTTGTTGCTGTTTGTGCTTGTCCCTGGGATTAGTAACGCAGGGGATATCTATGTAGAGCATCGAGCAGATATAAATTTGGGCGTTGGAACTCGTGAGGCTCCTTTTAGTACCTTAGAAGATGCGCTCCGACTTGCACGCGAATGGAGACGTTTGGGCGATGAGCGAACAAGCGGTGGAATAAATATTTGGATCGCTGCAGGTGTATATACACCAACTCAAACTATTTTAATTAGACCAGAAGATAGCGGTACGGCAGCCAGTCCCACACGCATCAAGGCGAGCGGTAAGCCGGCGGTGCTCTCCGGTGGAGTCTCTGTGAATGGATGGCGGAAGGCACCTCGTACAGCGGGCGCGTCACCTGCGGCGCAAAAGAAATTGTGGGTTGCTCCAGCGCCTAAGGCTGGCGGGCGCTATTTTACTTTTCGGCAATTGTGGGTCAACGGAGAAAAAGCTACCCGAGCACAGAGTCATGATGATAAAAATCTACCTCGAATTTTAAATTGGGATTTCAATAAAGGTACGGCAACAATTTCTAACGATTTTGACCATTTCAAACTGACCGACGGTATGGAGTTTTTTATCCATCAGTGGTGGGCGACAGCGTCCTTGCGGGTTGCAGATGCTGCAGTGCACGGCGATAGTATCGTTTTATCTTTCCATCAGCCCGAAGCACGTTTACAGAACGAACATCCATGGCCGAAACCATGGTTGTCTACCGAGCATGGCAACTCCGCATTTAAATTAGTGAACGCCCTTGCCTTTGTTGACGAACCTGGAGAATGGTATCTCGATGAACAAGAACAGAAAGTTTATTATTTTCCTCGTCCGGATGAAGATCTAGCAACATCTACGGCTGTTGCACCGAATTTGGAAACTATTTTAAAATTTGAAGGTACGCTCGAATCACCGGTTTCTCATGTGCATATTGATGGGATTAATTTTATGCATAGTAGTTGGTTACGACCAACCACACAAGGACATGTGGCTTTACAAGCGGGTATGTTTTTTTTGGATGCATATAAACTTAAAGAACCGGGTACCCCAGATAAAAAGGGCCTTGAAAATCAAGCTTGGGTAGGACGCCCCGAGGCGGCTTTAAGTCTGCAAAATACAGCGTTCACTGTTATACGTAATTGCTCCTTTGAACATCTGGCCTCAACAGGTGTGGATTATGTCCAAGCAAACAATAGCGATACCCTGCAGGGTAATCTGTTTCAAGATATTGGTGGATCTGCAGTATTACTCGGTAAATTTTCAGACGAAAATCTAGAAGCACATTTACCGTATAATCCACTTGATCAACGTTTACTAACCGACGGATTAGAAATTACGAATAATCTAATTCAAGAGGCGGGAACAGAAGATTGGGGGACTGTAGGCATTGGTGCTGGGTACGTGAGAAATGTAAAGATTGAGCATAACGAATTGTTGGATCTTCCATATACGGGCATAAGCCTAGGTTGGGGATGGACACCCACTATTAACAGTATGAAAAACAATGTGGTTCGAAAGAACCGGATTGTTCGTTACGGTAAATATATGTATGATGTGGCGGGAATATATACCCTTTCGGCCCAGCCGGGAACCCGAATAGAAGAAAATCTAATCGATAGCATATACGTGTCTCCGTATGCGCATCTTCCGGATCATTGGTTCTACCTATATACGGACGAAGGGTCTGCGTATATGACTGTTCGCGATAATTGGTTTCCCGCAAATAAGATTCTGCAGAATGCCAACGGTCCCAATGTAGATTGGAGAAAAAATGGTCCCCAGGTGCAGAAAACCAGTGTTTCTGATGCGGGACTGACCGCTGAATTTCTACCGCTTCGAGAACGTATTTTACCTTTAGATACTACATTAAGATTCAATAGTTATTCGCCGCTAAATAAGCCCGCCTTTTTTCAGGTCTATGACCCCCAAGGTAAGCTTAATGAAGCAGAAATAGGCTCGTTTGTTTCAAGGCTTGGTGGAGACGTATCGCAGATTTATAGATGGAAGGACTATACACTGATCATGACTTTGAAGGAAACAGCAAAAAAAATGCAGAAAGAATGGGAAACTTCTTATCCTTCCATACGATCTACCGTATTCGACGAACAGTTTTATAGTTTCCAGGCTGATCAGTGCGCGGCGGCGAGACCAGTAGCAGATAAGGATTTTGTACTTCTTCGTGCACAGTTAGTGGAGGATGAGGATCAGCAGGAGTCTTATTTAGAAGCCCACCAAACACAATATGAAAAATGGCCTGAGGTTGCTCAGGGATTTTGTAACGCAGGATTTCAGCAGGTATATGTTTATAAGCAGGGTAGACAGTTATTGCTCCTGATATCTTTTAAAAAGGGACAACAATTTGAAGAAATTGATCCACTCACCACAAAAGATAACCCGCGCGTAGCGGAATGGAATAAGTTGATGAGTACCTATCAGCAAGGTATCGAGGGGACCAAAGAGGGTGAAACCTGGATCTTCTTTAAAAAATAATGTATATGGAAAAATTAAGATTAGGAATTTTAGGTCTGGGTGAAGGACGAAGTACGATGTCCGCAGCCTTACAAAGTGAGCATATAGATCTTATTCAGATATGTGACTTGAACGAAGAATTGGGAAGAAAACGGATGAAAGAATTCGATTTTCAACAATACACAAGTCGGTATGAGGATATGCTTGAAAATAAAAATATAGAGGCTATCGCTATTTATACACCGGATCATTTGCATGCACGACATATCCGTCAGGCATTGGAACATGATAAACATGTTATCTGTACAAAACCATTTATAGATAATCTAGCAGATGCAAACGATCTATTGCAGCTTGCTAAAAAGACCGGTAAGCGTGTTTTTGTGGGTCAAAGTTCACGGTTTTTCGAACCAGTGAAAAAGCAGCGAGCAGATTTTGAGCAAGGCTTAATAGGGGACTTGATTACGATAGAAGGATATTACCATGCTGATCATCGATGGTTTCTAGAAAAGCCTTGGTCCTTACAGTCATCATTTAAATGGTTATATGGAGGGTTGAGTCATCCGGTAGATTTCATCCGATGGTATCTTCCGAATATTGAAGAAGTGATGGGGTATGGTATGCTAAGCAGTAATGGGAAGAAGGGGGGGCTTCAGAATGCAGATACTATGCATTTTATATTTAAAGCGCAAGATGGTCGTGTAGCACGTGTTAGCGGGGCATACACTGGACCTGTTCAGCCTGTAGCTCGCGATAGCGAAATGAGCTGTATTTTACGCGGTACGGAGGGTTGCAGTCAGGCGGATTATATGGATTTACGTTACGCGATCACGGATCGTGATGGCGAAGAAAGGATACTGACTTGGGAGCATAAATTAAAACATTATTTCCGATTCGAAGGTAAGAGCCATCATGCTGGAGAGTATCAAAACTATCTCGAACATTTTGCAAAAGCAATCCGCAGTGGTGATCCAGCCTATCCGGATATGAAAGAGGGTATCGGGACAATCGCTTTACTACAGGCGATGGACGAGTCTTTGTCTAGTGGGAAACCCGTGCGTCCTAAAGAATTGCTTGACCGCTACGCAGTGAACTTGACATTGTAACCATGAATAATATAATTGATAAGCTCACCATTGTTGACTACATCATTGTAGTATTGTATCTGCTTACCCTGTTAGTGATAGGATTGATTTCATCATCCAAACGCACAGAAGGTGCGGACCATTTTCTTGCCGGTAAATCCTTAGGCTGGGCGAGTATCGGATTTAATATGTGGGCGACAAATGTTGGCCCCTCTATGCTTCTTGCCTTTGCGACGGTAGGTTATACTACCGGGATTGTGGCGGTGAATTTTGATTGGTATGCATTTGTCTTTCTTTTCCTTTTGGCCGTGGTTTTCGCTCCTCGGTATTTGGCATCTGGTGTGCGTACACTGCCAGAGTTTATGGGCAAGCGCTTTGGTTCCAAAACGCAGACTATATTAGCGTGGTACTCCTTGGTGAAAATGCTTATTTCATGGCTTTCTTTAGGCCTTTTTGCTGGTGGTTTTTTAGTTCGACAAATTTTAGGCATTCCGATGTGGCAATCTGTTTCGGTGCTTGTGGCCTTGGCAGGGATATTTGCGTACACCGGAGGGTTAAAGACGGTTGCGAAAATAAATATCTTTCAAATGATCCTGCTCATATTTGTCTCTGCATTTTTAACGTTTTTAGGTTTATCGGAGATTGGTGGTATAGGGGTACTATTGAAAGATACACCTACTGATTATTGGTCATTGATCCGCGGGGCTAGCGATCCGGATTATCCTTGGTATGCTATTGCGCTGGGCTATCCCGTGGCAGCGATAGCTTTCTTTTGTACTGATCAAGCGATGGTGCAATCTGTTTTGGGGGCAAAGAACTTAGAGCAAGGGCAACTCGGTGTAAATTTCATTGCGTGGTTGAAGATTCTTTCGCTCCCGCTATTTATTCTAACGGGCGTAATCTGTTACATTATGTTTCCGGACTTAGATGACCCATCATTAGCTTATATGACAATGGTTACGAGTCTTTTTCCGACGGGATTGAACGGATTAGTAATCGTGGTGCTTATCGCTGTTCTTGTTGGAACCGTGGGTTCATCGTTAAATTCCTTGAGTACCGTTTATACCATGGATATTTATTTAAAGCACATCAATCCACAGGCCGATAACACGCAAATAACACGGATGGGTAGAATCGTAATTATCATAGGCTGCTTTGTTTCTATTTTAATGGCGATTGCAATTGATCAAATTAAAGGATTAAATCTGTTTGATGTGTTTCAGTCCATTTTAGGTTTTATCGCACCACCTCTTGCTGTTGTGTTTTTACTGGCAGTGTTATGGAAGCGTACAAACCGGGTTGCCATTAACACAGTTTTAACTTTTGGTGCCGCACTTAGTTTAGGTACCGGTATACTGTATTTATGGGTATTTCCGAAAGATAGCTATACCTTTTGGCCTCATTATTTGATGTTATCATTCTACTTGTTTTTAGGGTTACTCATTTTGGCGATTATTATTTCTTTGTCCGTCCAAAAATCAGCAGAAGAGACCAATGCCCAGTATGCGTATAAATTAACGATTGATAAACCAAGTAAGCGCGTAAAATGGGCATGGAGTATTTTAACGGTCGTTATGGTTAGCCTATACCTCATTTTCCGTTAAACTTCATTAGATAAAAAGATCATCAATATAATGACAAAAAAAATTCAATTAAAAGGTATAACATGGGGGCATAGCCGAGGTTTTGTACCGATGGTTGCAACAGCTCAACGTTACCAAGAACTACATCCGGATGTGGAGATCGTTTGGAAGAAAAGAACATTACAGGAATTTGCTGATAAATCCATTACAGAACTTGCTGAGGAATACGATCTGCTGGTTATCGATCACCCGTGGACAGGTCATGCAGCAGCCAATAATATGGTTGTTCCATTTGACGATTACCTGCCTGCTAGTTACCTAGAGGATCAGCGAAAAAATAGTGTTGGTCAGTCTTATAAAAGTTATAATTTTTTCGAAAAGCAGTGGGCTTTACCGATCGATGCGGCTACGCCTGTCGCCGCAAGTAGGCCAGATCTGCTTGAAAAAATAGGTGAGGCAAGGCCAGCAAATTTCGAGGAACTATTGGCCTTAGCGAGGAAAGGCTATGTCGGATTTTCATTACTTCCCATAGACTTGTTGATGGCTTTCTATGGATTCTGTCACTCCTTAGGTGAGTCGCCCTGTCAGTATCCCAATATTGTGGTAGGCAACCAGATTGGCGAGGAAGCATTGCGACGGATGAAATCCCTTGTCGACTGCCTCAATCCAAGTTTTTACACAAAAAACCCATTTATGGTTTTTGAGGATATGACTCAGCGGGATGAAATTGCATACTGCCCATTTGCTTACGGATATTCCAACTATGCGCGCCAGGGGTATGCTCGTAAAACGTTGCATTTTCATGATCTAATTGATCTGGAGCCCGGTAAACCTTTGATTACAACTCTTGGTGGCGCCGGTTTAGCGGTTTCCTCACAGAGCAAATTTGTAGATACCGCTGTCGATTATGCGCAATATGTTTGTTCTAAGGAAATTCAGTCTACCATATATGTGGAGAATGGGGGGCAACCGGGTCATCTTCAGGCGTGGAAAAATGAGCGCGTGAACGCGATGACAGCAAACTTCTTTGTCGATACTCTTCCGGCATTAGAAAGGGCATATTTACGGCCTCGGTATTATGGCCATATGTATTTCCAAGATCATGCAGGACAGGTAATAGTGGATTTTCTTCACGGCACACTCGTTGAAACAGAGGTATTACAAACACTGAATGATCTTTATTTAAAATCGATATCGATGGAGGAGGCCAATGGAAAATAGACCGCTGGAAGGATTATTAGTGCTTGAATTCTCACAATTTATGGCTGGTCCAACTGCAGGACTGCGTCTCGCAGATCTGGGAGCAAGGGTGATAAAAATTGAGCGTCCCGGTGCTGGTGAAGGGGGGCGTCAAATAGCGATAAAAAATATTTTTGTCAATCAAAGTAGCCTCGTCTTTCACACCATTAATAGAAATAAAGAATCGTACGCAGCTGACCTTAAAAATGAAGAAGATCTAGAATCAATAAAACGGTTAATCGCTAAAGCTGATGTTATTACACATAATTTCCGGCCGGGGGTGATGGAAAAAATAGGTCTAGACTATTCAAGTGTCAAAATGCTTAACGACCAAATCATATATGCGAGTGTCACAGGGTATGGTGAAGAGGGGCCTTGGGCAAGAAAACCAGGGCAAGACTTACTTGTACAGTCTATGTCGGGGTTAACTTGGCTTTCTGGATCCAAGCAAGATGGACCAATTCCTTTCGGGTTGGCAGTGATTGATATGTATTGTGCAACACACCTTACTCAAGGTATTTTGGCCGCACTTTTAAAGCGATCGAAGACAAAAAAAGGTGCACTTGTGCAGGTGAGCCTACTTGATTCGGCGGTAGATATGCAGTTTGAAGTACTAACAACATATTTTAACGATGGAGGAAAATTGCCCACTCGAGCGAGCGTACGCGGCTCGGGGCATAGCTATTTGAGCGCTCCATATGGTATGTATGAAACCAAAGATGGTTTTATCGCATTGGCAATGGGTGATTTAGTGAAAATTGCTACCTGTCTAGGTTTAGATCCAAAGGATTATCAAAACCGAAATACCTGGTTTACCAATCGTGATCAGATCTTAGGAACACTATCTCAAATATTGCGGAATCAAACTACCAATATATGGGTTAATCAATTACGAAACGAAGGTATTTGGTGTTCTGAGGTTAGTGATTACGAAACCTTTTTAAATTCGGAAGGCTTCCAGGAAAGTGGTATGCTGCAGCGCGTGAAATTAGTGTCTGGAGAAGAGCTGCAGACCACGCGGAGCGTGTACCTTATCGATGGAAAGCGGCTGTATGCTGGTAAACCAGCACCCTATGTTGGGCAGGATAATGAACAAGTTAGAAAAGACTATTTAAGTTAAAAATAATGTTACCATTAAGTGATTTTTTAGTAGTAGACTTTAGTCAGTTTCTCTCCGGTCCCTTGGCGAGCTTAAGGCTAGCTGACCTTGGTGCGCGTGTCATAAAAATTGAGAAACCTAAAACAGGAGATATCTGCCGACACCTGTACACCTCGGATACCGTACTCAATGGAACATCCACTGTCTTTCACGCTATCAACCGTAATAAGGAAAGTATTGATCTTGATATTAAAGATGAGGCTGATCGTAAAGTAATTGCTGATTTGATAAAAAAGGCCGATGTTGTGATGCATAATTTTCGGCCTGGCGTCATGGAACGTTTAGGGTTTGACTATCAACAGGTACGTGCGATAAATCCACAAGTTATATATGGAGAAATTTCAGGTTACGGAGACCACGGACCATGGAAGGGTTTACCAGGCCAAGATTTATTGCTCCAAGCAATGACGGGTATGACCTGGTTGAGTGGAGACGCTGATCATGGACCGGTCTCTATGGGGCTGTCGATTGTCGATATGTTTGCAGGGATGAATCTCTGTAATGGTATTTTGGCGTGTTTGTACCGACGAGCCGTAAAAAATGAGGGGGCTCACGTAGCAATCAGCATGTTGGATTCAGCCGTTGATATTCAGTTCGAAACGGTAACGACATACTTTAATGATGGCGGAACATTACCTGAACGTACCACGGTGAGTAATGCCCATGCTTATTTAGCGGCGCCGTATGGTATCTATTCAACAAATGATGGACATTTGGCCTTAGCGATGGGATCTATTCCTTTTTTAGGTAGTTTGCTGGATTGCGAAGCTTTAAAAAATTATAGAGATGGGCAGGAAGCTTTTGATAAGCGCAGTGAGATTAAGGCGGTGTTAGCAGCACATTTGGCTACTGGATCTACAGCTCACTGGTTAACCATTTTGGAAGCTGCTGATATATGGTGTGCTCCGGTGCAGGATTGGCATACATTAATGCAACATGATGGTTTTAAACTTCTAGAGATGATACAAACGGTAACGATGGGAGACGGCTATACGTACGATACAACGGCTTGTCCTATCCGAATTGATGGGGTTCGGCTGAAAGCTTCAAAAGGCTCTCCAAAATTAGGAGAGCATGCTGTTAAGATTAGAAAGGAACTTTATGGCTAAATTACGTTTTGCCTTGCGCAAATTTACACCCTTTGAAAAGGCATTGGCAGAGTGCTTTGCCGACTATAAAAAGCTGAATCCTCAAGCTCCCGATATTGAATTTGTTGCGATGGATCTTGAAGAGCTCCATGATGCATTGTTTGAACAAAAGGGGCTTCAAAATGGTGATTGGGATATAGTGCACATCAATACGGACTGGATCGCTGAGGCTCGTCATATGAATGGCTTAACACCATTAAATAGTTTTTTAGAACGTAAACCTATTGAGGGAGGAACCGAATCTTGGGTGGAGAGTTTGATGGATCTTCAGCGATTCGACGGTATGTTATACGGATTGCCATTTCATGATGGACCAGAATGTTTAGTGTACCGGAGAGACCTTTTTGATGATATTCAACTGCAGGAAGAATACTCATCCCGATATGGGAGGCCCTTGTATCCACCTACCACATGGGATGAGTTCTTATCGGTAGCAGAGTTCTTTACACGTCCCGAGCAACAGCTCTACGGGTCTGTTTTTGCGGGATACCCTGATGGCCATAATGCGGTATTTGATTTTTGTATTCAACTTTGGTCTCGCGGGGGAGCGCTTGTAAATTCCTTTGGTGATATTGTTGTTGACCAGCCTATTGCAATTGAAGCGCTTGACTTCTATCGTTCGCTTTTTAAAAGTAAAAGGTATCTACACCCCAATTCCTCCTCCTATGAATCGGTGGCCGCAGGAGATGCATTTGCCAGGGGAGAGGTAGCTATGATGGTGAACTGGTTTGGTTTTGCTTCCTGGGCACATATTGATGACCAGTCTGCCGTAAAGGGGCGAGTCGATGTTACATCTATCCCAACAAGTAAAGGGGACGCTGCAGCCTCACTGAATGTGTATTGGCTTTATGCGCTGGCCGCTGGTAGCACGCAGAAGGATGTCGCATATGATTTTTTGCAATTTGCCGTAAATGCCCAAAACGATAAGAAATTAACATTGGCAGGTGGTGTAGGCTGCCGCTATTCGACCTGGGAAGATAGAGAAATCAATGAATTGATACCGTTCTACAGTAAACTTGCCGAATTGCATCATGGTGCACAAACGTTACCTCGGACAAGAAATTGGTCTCAGATTGCTCATCGTATTGATTCGATGGTTGGTCAGGCTATAGCATCTAATGAAGAAAGCTCGGCATTACTTGCCCGGGCACAGCAAACTATAAATGAATTGAAATGATAGATATACCTTATAAGTTCGTATTGCCAAAACAAAAGTTGCCGATCATAATTATAGGCGCAGGGGGGATTGTTAAGGACGCTCATCTTCCGGCCTATAAAAAAGCTAATTTCGAAGTATATGGAATTGTCAATAGAACCCGTGCCAAGGCCGAACAAATTGCAAAAGATTTCGAGATTCCCCATGTATTTGATACTCTGGTGGAAGCTGTCGCAAATGCGCCAGAAAATGCCGTATACGACGTTACCATTATGCCGGATCAGTTCATCGATACCCTGGAATTGCTTCCCGATGGAGCAGCGGTTTTGATTCAAAAGCCAATGGGGGACTACTTCCCGCAAAGTAAGGCTATACTTGAAGTTTGTCAGCGTAAAAAACTGGTGGCAGCAATTAATTGCCAGTTACGGCAAGCACCATTTGTCAACGCTGCACGCTGGTTGATTGATCACGGCTATATTGGCGAATTATATGATATCGAAGTGCGGGTAACGGTGCAGACTCCGTGGGAACTTTTTCCACATGTGATGGTTCATCCAAGATTGGAAATTTTATACCATAGTGTTCACTATATTGACCTTATTCGTTCTTTTTTAGGAAATCCAGTTACCGTGTATGGCAAAACGTTGAAACATCCAGCAAAACAATTATCGTCTACACGCTCAACCTTGTTGCTTGATTACGGCGATGTTTTGCATGCTGTAATAAACACCAATCATGATCATGAGTTTGGTGCACAAGAGCAAGAAAGTTTCATTAAATGGGAAGGAACCAAAGGCGCTATCAAGGCGACGATGGGTCTCCTTATGGATTATCCTCGTGGGGCCACCGATAAATTTTCTTACTGCATTAAGAATGAAGAGGGTGAGAGCCACTGGGTAGAAGTTCCTATAGACGGATCATGGTTCCCGGATGCTTTTATAGGAAGTATGGGGAGTTTGATGCGTTATAAACTTGGTGAGATTGACAAACTGCCAGCCGCTGTAGAGGATGTGATCGATACGATGGCGGTAGTGGAGGCAGCATATCAAAGTAGCGCGCAGGGTGGGTTCCCAATAAATTACCTAGGAATTGATTCCAAAGGTTAATAAGAAATTTCATAAATATAAACATATAATTACTATGCAATTTGAATCATTGTTTTTTGAAGATTACCAGATAGGTGATAAAAGAGTAACCTTTGGCCGGACCATAACAGAAACAGATTTTGTGGTCCATGCTGGACATACAGGTGACTTTTTCCCTCATCATATGGATGAGCAGTGGTGCAAAACGCAACCTTTTGGTCAGCGTATTGCACATGGTACAATGATATTTGCTATTGGAATTGGATTAACCGCTTCGGTTATTAATCCAGAGGCATTTTCGAAGGGCTATGATCGGTTACGTTTTGTGAAGCCCGTATTCATTGGGGATACCATTCATTCGCAGGTAACTATATCGGAGAAGTCAGATGCAAAAAAACCAGATTTTGGAACTGTGGTAGAGCATGTAGAAATAGTAAATCAACATGGACAGATCGTGCTGGTAGCAGATCATATTCTACTGGCAAAAAGAAAAAAGTAATCTCTTCTGTAAATCGGTAACAAGTATATTTATAACACATGCAAGTAAATAGTGATCAACCAATATTGACCGAAGAGGGTTCATCTCAACGGTATCTCTTCCCTTTCATCCTTGTCGTATGTCTTTTCTTTTTGTGGGGGATTGCACATAATCTTAATGGTATTTTAATACCTCATTTAAAGAAAGCCTGTCAGCTCGATAATAGCCAGTCCGCATTGGTGGATACTTCGGTTTTCTTTGCTTACTTCATCATGGCTCTTCCTGCGGGAATGATACTGCGAAAATGGGGATATAAGTTCTCGATTATTTTTGGCTTGATAACTTTTTCTGTAGGATGTTTTCTTTTTATACCCGCAGCAGATACGCGGATGTACGAGTTGTTTCTTCTAGCGCTGTTTATTATTGGATGTGGTCTAGCTGTATTGGAGACTGCAGCAAACCCTTATGCTTCGGTATTAGGGAAAGCCGACTCGGCAACACACCGACTCAATTTAGCAGCTTCTTTTAACGGTTTGGCCGCGATGGTGGCCCCTATTGTTGGTGCTACCTTTATCCTTTCTGGGAAGAGTTATTCCGAACTAGAGTTACAATCCATGATGGAGGCTGAACGTCTCGCTTACTTTACAAGTGAGGCTTCTTCGGTGAAAGTACCATATTTAATTCTTGGCGGGGTGTTGTTGCTTGTCGCGATTGTCTTTGTTTTTGTGAAACTACCCGAGATTAAGGAAAATCCAAATACGGCGACGCAACAGTCCAAGAAAAACTTCTTTAGCGTATTACGACACCAGCATTTGGCCTATGCCGTGCTGGCGCAATTTTTTTATGTGGGCGCACAGGTATGTGTCACAAGCTTTTTCGTGCGGATGGCTCAACAAGGCGCTGGCGTTGATGAGAAAACTGCAGGTTATTATTTAGGTGTTTATGGATTACTATTTATGGTGGGGCGTTTTGTTGGTACATTTCTGTTAAAATATATCAGTGCAAATAACCTTCTCGTATTATTTGCAGCAGCCAGTGTGGTTGCTTCTGCTGTAGCCGTGTTCAGTTCGGGCATGATTATACTTTATGCTTTGGGAGCCTTAGGGTTTTTTATGTCAATCATGTTCCCTACAATTTTTTCGCTTGGCATTAAAGATCTTGGGGAAGATACGAAGCAGGGCTCCTCTTGGTTAATTATGGCTATTGTGGGCGGCGCAATTTTTCCTTTTTTTACAGGATTGATAATCGACGCTGCTCATGATAACACGCAAATTGGTTACACGGTTCCCTTTGTTTGTTATCTAGTAATTTTTTGGTTTGGCTTACGAGGCTACCAAATTAGGCCGCGATAAGCTCGCGGCCTGTAAGTTTCTCACCAGCTTGGCTCACCTAATTTAAACCTTTCGGTCTAAATTACCGATAAACAATTCTTGAAAGAATAGAGGCTGCCATATGGTTTTTGCACCTCTTTATCGGCTTGTCTGTCCAGCAGTCGCGTAGTTTTTTTTGAAAAAATTAGCGCCGATTCAGCGTATTTACAAATATATTCGATTGTGATTACGGTTTTTGCGTATGGTATACTTCTGATGAAAATCTCCCTATTAATTCATGGTAAAATGTTGGAATAGCTGGAGAAAATATTATAAGGACCTCATTAACTTTTCAAGTATGTTTGTTGTTGCGCTTCTTTGCTCTTTATTTATACTTAGGTGACACAATAACCTCGTTTTTGTATCGTATTACTGACGCCGCATTTATAAAAATAGCAAAAGCTCTTTCGATAAAAGTATATACTATTTTATCATTGTTACTACCTAATATGTTAAATAAAATTTGATGAAGAGACTTGCCTTATTAATCGTTTATTTAAGCACATCGACTATATTACTCGCACAAAACAAAGGGACATGGATTTGGTATCCGGGGGACTTTGAGGTGTGGTTGAGTAACGATATGCAAAACCGTCGCACCGAGCGTGGAACGTTTTTTCCGCCTTTTTGGAAAATGGATTCGCACTATGTTTTGGTAGAGTTTCATAAGGAGTTCGATCTCAGTGAGCAAGAAGAAATAAGTATTCATACCGAGGGAAAGTATAACGTAAAGATTAATGGTAAGATGCTAGCAGGAATGCCTAAATCTATTGTACTACCCAAGGGGAAGCAAAAAATTAATATAAAAGTATATAATCAGGCACACGTACCCTCTTTATTTATTTCAGGCAAACAGGTGTACACCGATAATAGCTGGTTAGCTACCTACGAAGATAAGGAATGGATAGATGAAACGGGGAAGGCCTCTGACCAATCGGGGACCACTTACGTAAAATCGGGATCGTGGAATTTCGATTCCGATGATCGGCGCCCGTCGGAGTTTGCATTGCCGACACGTAATGAGCGAGCGGTTTCTGTGCAGCAACATGGGGAGGGTACACTGGTTGATTTTGGTAAAAATACTTTTGGTTTTCTCTCCTTTTTAAAATTAAAGGGCGAAGGCAATCTTTCTGTTTATTACGGAGAATCAAAAGAAGAAGCATTGTCGAAAGCAACGACAGAAACATTGGATAATATAGCTGTTCTATTGACTCAGGCTAAAGACAGTACCTTGACGCTTTCCAAAGCATTTCGATATGTATATATAGAGAAAGATCCTGCAGTAACCTTTGAGGAAGTTGCCATGGAGTACGAATATCTTCCGGTTGAAGAACGGGGATATTTTCGCAGCTCAGATCACGAGCTTAACACAATATGGGATGTTGCAAAATATACCATGGAGCTGACTTCACGTGAATTTTTCATTGATGGAATAAAGCGTGATCGCTGGATATGGAGTGGTGATGCTTACCAATCCTACGCGATGAATTATTACTTGGGCTTTGATAGCGATAATGTAAAACGAACCATTTTAGCCCTTCGGGGTAAAGAACCGACGGTGAGCCATATTAATACGATCATGGATTATACGTTTTATTGGTTTTTAAGTATATACGATTACTACCAATATACCGGTGATAAAGAATTTATTGAGTCGATCTACCCGCGTATGCAATCTCTTATGAAGTTCTGTTTGGAACGTAGAAACGACGATGGTCTTATGGAAGGTATGGCTGGAGACTGGGTGTTCATCGATTGGGCAGAGGGTTTGAGTAAAAAAGGCGAAGTTAGCTTCGAGCAATTACTTCTTTCTCGAAGTTTAGAAACCATGGCTTTATGCGCCGATCTTTTAGAAAATGAAGAAGACAAAACGTTTTACGCGCAGCATGCAGGCTCTTTAAAGGACAAATTATTTGATTATTATTGGAATGAGCAGAAAGGGGCATTTGTGCATAGCCGCGTTGATGGCAAGCAAACACAAAATGTTACACGTTATACTAATATGTTTGCGATTTTCTTCGATTATTTGACCAGCAAGCAACGGGAAGCCGTAAAGGAAAACGTCCTTTTGAGCGATAAAGTTCAAAAAATTATGACACCGTATATGCGTTACTATGAGCTTGAGGCGCTGTGTGAGGTCGGAGAGAAAGATTACGTGTTACAGCAAATAAAGGATTATTGGGGTGGGATGCTGAACCTCGGTGCAACAACCTTTTGGGAAGAGTACAATCCGGCCAAGAATGGCGCTGAGCATTATGAGATGTATGGAAGAGAATTTGGTAAAAGTCTATGCCACTCGTGGGGAGCAAGTCCAATTTATCTATTGGGTAAATATTATTTAGGCGTCAAACCAACCGAAGCTGGGTATAGTAAATATGAAGTTTCACCTTATTTGGGATCACTGGAATGGATGGAGGGTAAAGTGCCGACGCCGCAGGGCGAAATCGAACTCTATGTTTCAAAAAGTAAAATTAAAGTGTTGTCCCCAACCGGCGTAGGTACGCTTCGTATTAAAAGTAAAACACCTCCCAAAACAAATACGGGAAATATTAGAAAGAAGGATAATGAATCATACACATTGGAGTTGGAGAAAGGAGTGTCTTATGAGGTGGAATATGCGGGTTAGTAAGGCTTCTATCCTATTTTTGTTTACAGGTGTATTGCTGACTTTTTTAGTACCCAACACCGTACGTGCGCAGACGGTAGATGGTAAGCCGGCGGTGATCCCTAGGATACCCTCAGGAGATATTGCCTCACCTTGGGAAGATCCTCTAATTACTTCGATAAATCGCCAGCCTGCGCGGGCTACGTCGTATTCCTATTCGTCGATTGATGAGGCTTTGAAAGATGACCGCGAGAATAGTGATAGGCTGATGTTTCTAAACGGGCAATGGGATTTTAAATTTGCGATAAAACCGGCCGATGCACCGAAAGATTTTTATAAAAGTAAAGTGAATGGCTGGGATAAGATTGAAGTACCATCAAATTGGGAAATGAAGGGCTATGATATTCCTATTTACCGGTCAGCTGTTTATCCTTTTCAACCTATTGATCCCCCGTATATTCCGACAGATTACAATGCTGTTGGCTCTTATCAACGCAGTTTTTCCCTGCCTGAGGACTGGGATAATATGGATGTGACACTACATTTTGGTGGTGTAAGCTCAGCCTATCACCTATGGGTTAATGATTCTTATGTCGGTTATGCGGAAGATTCCATGCTGCCTTCTGAGTTTTTAGTTACCCCTTATTTGAAAAAAGGTGAAAATAGAATTTCTGTTCAGGTTATACGCTGGAGTGATGCGTCCTACTTGGAGGACCAAGATCACTGGCGCCTTAGTGGTATTCAGCGAGAAGTGCTTTTAATGGCAGAACCTAAGGTGCGAATTGCTGATTTTCACTGGCAGGCGGCCTTAGATTCATTATATCAAAACGCATTGTTTTCTGTGCGTCCTGAGATTGTCAATCACTCGGGAGACAGCCTTAATGGTTTTATTGTCCGTGCACAATTGTATGATGAAATGGATAAGCCGGTGTGGAAAGACCCGCTAAAAAGAAGCGCGAATGATATTGTTAATGAAATTTATCCGCGATTAGATAATGTGAAGTTTGGGCTGCTCGAAGGGGATCTTACAAATCCGAAGAAATGGTCCGCTGAAGACCCTAATTTATACCGTTTGGTGATTAGTTTATATGATCAAAATAATCAATTGATAGATGCTAGGACATGCAGGGTTGGTATTCGGAGTATTGCCTTCTCAAAACAGACCGGTAAGTTGCTGATTAATGGAAAAGAGACCTATGTATACGGTGTTAACAGGCATGACCACCATCCTGAACGTGCTAAAGCGTTAACCCGTTCGGATATGGAGGCGGATATCAAACAGATCAAACAGTTTAATTTTAATGCAATTCGTACATCGCATTATCCGAACGATCCCTATATCTATGAGCTTTGTGATCGCTATGGGATAATGGTGATGGATGAGGCAAACTTGGAAACTCATGGTCTAGGCGGGAAGCTGATGAATGATCCCACCTGGATTGGCGCGCATATGGAGCGTTTAACCCGAATGGTTGAGCGTGATAAAAACCATCCATCAATTGTGTTTTGGTCCTTAGGGAATGAGTCTGGTCGAGGCCCTACAACGGCTGCGATGGCGGCATGGGTTCATGATTTTGATATCACTCGTCCGGTTCATTACGAGCCTGCCATGGGAAGTCACCAATTGCCAGGTTATATTGATCCTTCTGATGCCAGATACCCGAAATCCAACGACCATGCACATAGGATTCAAAATATAAAGGACCAGTATTATGTCGACATGGTATCAAGGTTTTACCCGGGCATATTTACTCCGGAGCTATTACTGAATCAAGATAACGGCGATAAGCGACCAATCTTATTTGTAGAATATTCTCATTCCATGGGAAACTCTACCGGTAACATCAAGGACTTTTGGGATATATTCCGTAGTCATCCGCGTTTGATCGGTGGTTTTATATGGGACTACAAAGATCAAGCCCTTCTACGCCAAGACAGTGTATATGGCAAGGTGCTGTCCTACGGGGGGGATTTCGGAGAGAAAGTACATAATGGATCATTTAGCCTTAATGGTATTGTTGATGCTTGGAACAACCCCAAGGCAGCGATGTGGGAAAACAAACGCATCTATCAGATTGCCCAAGTCACGATGGAAGAGCAGAACAGAGCCCGTATTAAGCTGAAAAATCGCGCAGCGAACTTAAACCTAAATAATTATCAAGCGGTCCTGGTGGTCAAAGAAAACGGGGTGCTTAAAAGCGAATTAGAACTTCGCGATATAAATCTACTTCCTGGAGACTCGACGACAATGGATCTGCAGGAATTTATTCCTTTTAAAACGAAGGATAATAAAGAATACCAATTGGATTTGCAGTTTCGCTTAAAAAGTGATCTCCCATGGGCTTCCAAAGGTTTTGTCGTTTCCTCTTCTCCGTTAGATTGGAAAAATGTAGAAGATTGGCCGGTTCTAAAGGAGGATAATAATGGCTTGATGACCATAGTGGATGAAGATTCGACCTACCGAATTAAAGGAAAGGATTTTATTGCTTCCTTTAGTAAGGTCTCAGGCGGGCTTCGGGAATTAATATTTAAAGGCGAACCGGTGATCACCGCAGATGCACTTCCTAATTTTTTACGTCCGGCTACCGATAATGATCGGCGTGGATGGAAGCCTCAAAATAAATTACGCTATTGGTATTCGCAACCTCAATTAAAGTCTTTTGATGTTAAAAAAGAACATTCAACAGTCAATATTGAAACGCAGTACGCGCTACCTGGAGATTCTGCAAAAGTGGATGTTCATTACCGAATTTATACCTCGGGAGTGATCGAAGTACAATATAATCTTACGGTAAACAAAGCTTTGCCGAATATTCCAAAAGTAGGGATGCGACTGGGGGTTAATCCTTCATTTGAAAATATTTCATATTACGGTTTAGGACCACATGAAAATTACCTGGATAAAGGTTATGGAGCAGATTTGGGTGTGTATAGCAGTACCATTGATGATTTTATGGAAGACTATCTTTATCCTCAGGAGAATGGAAACCGGATGGAAGTTAGATGGTTTACCCTGCAGAATGCGCATGCGGGCCTTCGAATACATGCCAAACGGCCACTTCAGATGAGTGCATGGCCATACTCGTTAGAGCAAATAGAAACTACCAAACATTGGTATAAATTAAAAAAAGAGAATAAAATCACGGTAAATGTTGATTTGATACAGATGGGTATCGGAGGTAATGATACCTGGACTGATGTTTCTCAGCCATTATCAAAATATCAGATACCCGCGAAAGATTATGAGTATTCATTCCGGTTGATTCCGTATTCCGTTAACAGGCTCAAGTAAATACATGCGACAACTCGTAAACAATATATATGTTTTAATTTTTGTACCGATATTGCTTATCGGTACAAACAAACTCCATGCGCAAATAAAAGGTATTCCATCCTCTGTCGTTTCATTTGGTGAGCGTTCCTTTGAGGACGCAAAACCGTGGGTTGTATGGTACTTTATGCATGCAAGCTATTCCAAAGAAGGGATTAAAGCAGATTTAAAGGCCATGGCTGATCAGCAGATTGCAGGAGCATACTTTACTCCCATAAAGGATAAAACCAGTCCTCCTTTATATGATACGGTGACCGAAACGTTGAGTCCTGAGTGGTGGGATATGTTTAAATACCTTGTCGAACAAGCTAAGCTCTATAACATTCAAATAGCTATGTTCCCTAACGATGGGTTTGCTACGGCGGGAGGTCCCTGGATTACACCAGCAAAGTCTATGCAAAAAGTGGTATATGCCGATACGACGGTGAACTCAAACGGGGATCATGAATCCTTACGAATTCAACTTCCCCGGCCCACGATAAACGAAGGTTATTATCAAGATATAAAGCTTTTTGCAATTCCGATTAAGCATGTTTTACAGACTAGTCTATCGCTAAAACCAAAAGTAACAAGTAGCTATAATGAAAATTTAGATCGACTTGCAAAGAAAGGTAATAAGGAAGCCTTCGGTACCAGTGAACCGGGATGGATACAGTACGAGTTTGATGAATTGTTCACCTGCAATGCGTTAAAAATTGAATGGAGTGCCTCGAACTATCAAGTAAATAGAATGAAAGTGCTTGTTAGCAATGACGGTGAAGAGTTTAAAGAGATAGAACAGCTGAAATCTCCTCGTATGGGTTGGCTTGATTGGGATAATGGTGTTACTCACACTATTCCTCAAACCAAGGCCAAGTACTTCCGGTTCGTTTATGATCCCAAAGGTTCGCAGCCCGGTGCAGAAGATCTAGACGTTGCAAAATGGAAGCCTTCTTTAAAATTATTGGGAATCACCTTGTTGGAGGAACCTAAAATTAATCAATATGAGGGAAAGACTGGCGAGATATGGCGTGTATCCCTTGCGACTCCAGAAAACTACGTGGGATCAGAAAGTACAATATCTAAAGAAAGTATACGACTGCTTAATCGTCCTGATGGAAAAGGTGCAATCGATCTTCGATTACCAAAGGGAACTTGGCGTATTTTGCGTGTTGGACATACCAGTACAGGTCATAAAAATGAAACAGCAGGAGCAGCAAAAGGCTTAGAATGCGACAAGCTGGATGCCGATATCGTAGCCTATCAATTTGAACAGTGGTACGGAATGGCAAAAAAAGCCGTCGGCCCGGAGCTTTCCCGCGACGTATTGACCGTATATCATATCGATTCTTGGGAATCTGGAAGCCAGAACTGGACTTCTCGAATGGCCGAAGAATTTCAAAAACGGCGAGGATACGATTTAACAACATTTATCCCTGTGTTGGCGGGTTATGTTGTGGGAAGTGTAAATGAATCGGAAGCTTTTTTACATGACTATCGGCAAACAATAGCT
>NZ_JABMCQ010000280.1 GCF_013179575.1 Sphingobacterium shayense
TATCCTTTAACAATGGTAAGTTACTTTTTGTTCCCCCTAATACTGTTTTATTTGGGATATAGTGTTTGTCCAGTTCTTTCCGCCAGCTTAAATTGTCCTTTCCGACCAATGCGATCTGGTTGTTGCCATATACATGCTCGAGTAGCTGAATTGCCCAATTGGAGTACGCTGATCCATATTGTTTGATATGAGGAAAAACGTTGGCAAAAACTTGTTCAGCAAGGTTGAAATAATGTGTGTTGTCAAACAACTCGGCTAGCGCGTATAATACACGTACAAGTGTGGACGAGGAGGAGGGAATAACATTATCCATTATTTCACTTTTCCTTGCGATTAGGTGTTGTTCGCTTTCAGCAGTATAATAGAAAGTCTTTTCATTTGGGTCATAAAATAGTTTAATTGCATTTTGAGCTAACATGTTCGCCTCCTCTAAATAAGATTCGTCAAAGGTGGCGCTATAAAGTGCGATTAAAGCTTCTGCAGTTAGGGCATAGTCGTCAAGGAATCCGTGTATGGTTCTGTTGCTGTCTGAAGGTTGATGGAGTAACCGATCTCCCGAAAAACAGTGTGTTTTTATAAAAATTGAGGTTTGGATTGCTAGCTGAAGATAATCGGGATTGTCAAAGGCGCGGTAGGCGTCAATTAAACCTTTTAACATTAGTGCGTTCCATGATGTTAGTTGCTTGTTATCTAAACCCGGACGGACTCGTTTTTCCCGATACGTTAATAACTTGTCTTTAATTTCGGTAAGGTAGGACTCCCACTCAGCATGAGAAAAACCCGCTTCTTGAATCAAGCCTAGATTCTCCGTGTGTGTGAGTAGTATATTTGTTTGTTCTTCGATCCAATTTCCTTCCTCGGAAAGGTTATAATAACCAGCAGCTAATGGCGCATCGTCTCCAAGAATCGTTTGAAACTCATTCAAACTAAAAGTATAGAATTTACCTTCTACTCCTTCGCTATCCGCATCCAGCGCCGAATAAAACCCACCGTTGGGATCGAGCATTTCACGCTGTGCCCATTCAATCGTTTCTTTTACTACTCGTTTATAATTAGAGGACGGATTCTGTTGAAAAGCCTCGCTATATAGGGAGATTAACTGTCCATTGTCATAAAGCATTTTCTCAAAATGAGGAACATGCCATTGTCCATCTACAGAGTATCGAGCAAATCCTCCTCCAACATGATCATATATTCCGCCGTTGGCTATTTTGTCCAGTGTAAAATGTACATGTCGAAGAGTAGACTCGTCGTCGGCTAAAACTGCGTATCGAAGTAAAAATACCCAGTTATTGGGAAGAGGAAATTTTGGTGTTCGGTTGTATCCACCGTCTTTTGTGTCAAACTGGCTAATCCAAGGTTTAATGATCTCTTTAATATCGTCGACTGTATATTGTTTTGGAATGGGTGAAATAGGTAATTTTTCAGCCTTTTGAATCCCCTGTGTTAGTCGCTCTGCATAGTCTATCGCTATCTCAGGAGTTTCTTCCCACATTTTTGCAATTTGTAACAAAACTTGTTGCCAGTCTTGCGGTTTAAAATAGGTCCCCCCATATATTGGACGGCCATCAGGTAAGCATATGCAATTTAATGGCCAGCCGCCTGCATTTGTCATGAGTTGCACAGCAATCATGTATATTTGATCAATATCTGGACGTTCCTCCCGATCTATTTTGATGGGGACATAGAAGGAGTTCATCGTTTTGGCAACTGCATCGTTTTCGAAACTTTCCCTTTCCATAACGTGGCACCAATGACAAGCCGAGTAACCAATACTTACGATGATTAGCTTATTTTGATCACGTGCTTTTTCCAATGCCTTTTCACCCCAAGGCATCCAGTCGACAGGATTGTGGGCGTGCTGTTTTAAATATGGTGAATTTTCATATTGCAGTTCATTTGCCATAGCACAAAGGTAGATAATTTAATCGCCAATAAGCTTGTTAAGGTTAGCCGTATTTGCCGAAAGTGTTGAATAGTCTAGCCCTTCAACAATCTTTAGACAAGCAATATTGGCTGTTTTTAGGTTAACAAATTCATCGGATATGTAAGAAATTAGATCGGATAATCCAGGATTATGGCCGAAGACTAACACTTGATTATAGTTTGCTGAAATATTGTTAATATTTTTCAAAATTTCTAAATAGTGCGCTTCATATATGGCAGGACACCATTGTATTTTATCCTCTGGATATCCGATAATGTCAGCGAAAATTTGTGCGGTCTGCACGGCACGTCTAGCGGTAGAAGAAACGATTAGAATTTTATCGTCATGGTTTGAGAATTGCTTTTTTAATATTAATGCGTGTTCTCCTGCCCGCTTAACACCCTTGTCGATCAGTCCCCGCTCGAAATCCGTTTTGTCAAAGGAAAACTCTTCTGCTTTCGCATGACGTATAATATATAATAACTTCGGTTGCATTGTTAAACATAATAAAAATCCGTGGAAAAAGGGAGTTAACCGTTTTAGATCGGCATCTAACTATGATGCTAAAAGTAGGTCACAATCTGACAAAGGATGGTAATAACAAACCATCCCAATTAGTTGAGGTGTCTTTTTTCCATTTATCAGGTGCCACAACAATTTTATTTTTTCGCTC
>NZ_JABMCQ010000281.1 GCF_013179575.1 Sphingobacterium shayense
CTCTTGGGGCGGATGCATGCTACAGTGCTCGAGGGATGATGTTTGCACTTGGATGTATCCAAGCGCTAAAATGCAACGAAGATGTATGTCCAGTTGGTGTCGCCACACAACAACCACATCTATACAAAGCTCTTGACGTTCAAGACAAATACATTCGAGTCGCGCAATTCCACCGCAATACTTTACGTGCAACCGTCGAGATTATGGAAGCATGCGGTTTCAAAACACTTGACGATGTATCGGCCGACAAATTCTTTCGAAAAGTCGACAATATTAATACATTAAGTTTCCAAGAAATTTATTTCAGAGATACCGGCAAATTGGTGAAAAGCCACAGCGCGTTTGAAGAACAAGAATTTTAAAATATAACATACACCCGTTGCGGAGATCAGTTTTCTGTAACGGGTTACTTATTTTAAATTAGAATACAAGTGTTCCAATGTGTCTTTAGCTTTTTGCATCTGTTCATAATTCACTCCCTCTAAAGCTTCCTCTATCGTCCTTTTTGCACCGCGCATACATACGTCTCTTAACTGTCTCCCCTGTTTAGTTAAAAATATAAGATTCGATCTTTTATCTTCTTTATCGTTGACACGCATAACCAATTTAAGCTTTTCAAGATTGTTTATCAATCGAGAGATGCTTGGTTTATCGCGGAAAGTTAAAAAAGCGAGTTCCTGTTGCGTTCTCCCCTCTTCAATCCATAAATAGTACAGTAATGTCCATTGTTCAGAAGTAATGATCACACCTTCTTCCTTTAAGTTGCGTTGCAACCGTCGTCCTAGTGCTGCTGATGCCTTCCCTGTCAAAAATGAGAAAAACTCATCTGCGTGTTCAAAATTTGTAGTCATTCGTTAATATATAGGTTAGTTGTTTACACAAACAAAATAAAAATTAAGCGATTAAGCAAATAAAATTTGATATTAAACCCTTTTTCCGTAATTTTCAATAATGGAAAATTTTTTACCGGCTCTGTTAATAATTGGTGGTGTAATCTACAAAATCTATTCTGAATATAAAAAGGAACAGGAAAAAGCGCGTAAAAGAATTCCGAGTCGTCCCAGTAAAAACATGACACAACCGGTTAAAATGGAAACTACCCCTCCAATTCCTAAAACCTTAAGTGTACCCATTCCAACAGAAAAAACCAGACTTCAGAAATATGTCTCGGAAACGTTTCAAGCTGAAGGACCTAAACGAAATTCGAAAGCAATTCCAAAAAAATTGGAAGTGGAGGTTGTACCGGATCCTGTTCACAAGTTTGATCTCCGCCAAGCAGTAATTCAATCAGCAATTCTCGACAGACCGTACAAATAGATTGTTCGTACAGTCAAGATTGCAACGCCCCCCCATAGCAGTAAACGATCGTTCTCCGATCTTTTATTACCATCTTAATCTACCTTGCTTTATAAAGTGAATTGGTCAGCATCTTTAAGAAAAGGCAGCTGTTCCCTTGCTTTTACAAGTTCCGCAGGGTTTAGTGTAAAAGTATATAAATCCTCGTCCTCAGGTTTGTAATAGACAACGTCACCAGTAGGTGAAATACACATAGAGCCTCCAGAATAATAAATTTCATTCCCGTCATAGCCTACACGGTTGACCCCAATAACATAGGCTTGGTTCTCTATAGCGCGCGCAGGAATAAGCGCTCTCCAATGTGCAGATCGCTTATCAGGCCAACATGCTGTATATACTAATAGATCATAGGATTCATTTAAATTTCGTGACCATACCGGAAAACGCAGATCGTAGCAAATCATCGGACAAACCCTCCAACCTTTTAACTCTAACACAATTCTCGAGTTCCCCGGCGTGAAGGCCTTGTCTTCTCCCCCCAAACCAAATAGGTGCCTCTTATCATAATGCACGAAGCTACCATCAGCAGACATCCAAACAAACCTGTTAAAATATTTGCCATCTTCCTCCACAATCAACGTACCGGCAACGACGCAATTATATTTTTTAGCATGCTCATACATCCAATGCATGGTGGGACCGTTCATTGTTTCCGCGCATTTCTCAACATTCATTGTGAAACCGGTATTGAACATTTCGGGCAGAATAATAAGATCAGTCTTTTCTTTTAAGCCTGATAAGCGTAATGCCAAGTTTTGAAGGTTTTTCTCAACATTTTCCCAAAAAAGGTATGCTTGAAATACTGTAATCTTTATAGGTTCCCTATCTGCCATGCGTGATTCGCTATTTTCCATTAATTGTTGCTTCGACAAATTACTAAAAAAACCGCAATTCTATTAATTTTTAAAAGAATTCTACTGTACGCGGTTTGTTAATGCGTCTGATAGCGAAAATAATGCCTCTTTTTTATCTTCCGACACATTTATTGCATTCAATTGATTAAAGGCTATCGTTGTATATTTCTCTTTTTGTCCGACAGCTAATGATTGAATGTCATATTTAGCGTATAACGCTTTCATCATTTCTACTTTATTTGGTTCAGTATCTACGGTATGGGCCAAAAGTTCATCCAGCAGTGCCACATCCTCGTCAGAGATAAGTTCCTTCAATTTGGTATAAAGGATCGTTTTTTTATTT
>NZ_JABMCQ010000282.1 GCF_013179575.1 Sphingobacterium shayense
TAAACGGACTTCAAGTTCACTCTGGATGTCCACAGGTAACTCGAGAGCTAATAATATTCCATTAAGCTCGAGGGTTGTATAATTAATTTCGCTCGTTCCCGCTGCGAGAGTAATTTCTTTGGCTCCCAAAAAATCCACGCCTTTAGGCGCTATTTGTAGTACGTTGGTAACGGCTGCCGAATATCCAAAATCTGCAGGCGTCCACTGAAAAGATATTGCTTGTTCATTTTCGCGTTCTTTAGAAAGGACGATGGATGATTCCGATACGTTAAGTATTGCTGCACTAACAGGCGAGGCAACCAGCTTGGTTTCCTCTTTTTGGCATCCCCCCATGATAAGGATCAGCACAGTTGCAATTATATTAAGACCTATAAGTTTCATAATTTTCAATTTAATCGATGTTAGTATCCCGGATTTTGTACTAGATTAGGGTTTGAAATAAGATCAGCTGCTGGCAAAGGAAATAATGTTCTATAGTCCTCTACTTCTTTACCTATAGCGACACCACCTTTGAAGGGCCACAAATAGCTTCCACTGGTATACTTACCAAAACGAATAAGATCGGTTCTACGGAACGCTTCCCAGTACAATTCTTTGCTGCGTTCTTCTAGAACGATATCGAGCGATAAAGTTGAAAGATTTCCTGAAGTGTTTCCGTAAGCTCGCTCTCGGAGTAAATTTAAATAGGTTAACGCCTGTGCATTTGTTCCACCTGTCCCTCCTCTCATTACCGCCTCTGCGTAGTTTAGATATTGTTCTGCTAAACGAAATAAAGGAAAATCTGTTGAACAAAATGTTCCATTCACCGATCGCCCATTTTCCCCCGTGGATGTTAAATTTGTAAACTTTGTGATCGCCAACCCTTCCGTGAAAACAGAGGGATCTTCGATATTTGGGTTGCTTCCAAAGAACATCGCCCTTTTGTCTGTGCCCCCGGTTGGATCCTCAAAGACGGCAGGAAGTGTTGCCCGACTTCTATTTCCTCCCCAACCACCACTAGGAATTCCGAAGTCGGAAGGGGTCATTGATGAATGTACGGAAGAGTTTATTAGAAAAGTGGTACCACCATTATTTTGTGTTTGCTGACCGTCATATGCGATGGGCATAATTATTTCAGAATTGTTGATATTGTTATCGGCCGTGAACAGGTGCGCATAGTTTGCCTTTAAGCTATATCCGGCATCAATAACTTTGCTGGCGTAATTTATTGCTTCGGTGTATTTTGCCTGACCTGTATAGACTTCTGCGTTGAGATACAGACGAGAGAGGAGCGCCCATGCGGCTCCTTTATCTGCTCGGGCGTATTCATTTTGTCGGGCTTCAGGAAGTAGAGTTTCTACGTCTTTTAATTCATTTTCTACAAAAGAAAATAAATCCGTTCTAGTAATTTGGATAGGAGGCGTTTTTCCGATCTCATTCTCCTCGGTAATAAATGGAGGATTCCCGAAAAGATCCATCAGCACCCAATATTGATATGCGCGCAAGAACCGGGCTTCTGCACGGTATATCGCAATTTGTTCTGCATCGTTTCCTGTTATTCCCCGTGCTGCTAGTTTATCGTCGGTACTCTCGCGTAGAAACTCATTGATTACCGTTATATGGTATAAACTACGCGTATACAGTCCACGCAACATAATGTGACTTGAATTCCATGTCAGGTAATTTAGATCCGCTACCCCAGGGTCCCCCAGCCAGGCGCATATACCTTCATCACTAGCGAGTTCCTGAGCATTCCAGTACAAACGTAAGAAGTCCGAGGTGCCAGCGTCGATACCACCAAGATCACTATCACCCGGCCCCTTTCCACTTGTAACTGCGAAACTTCCATAAACTTTCGCCAATGCGTTTTTATATCCTTCCGGCGTGCCATATGCCACATCGGCTGTAATATCATTAGTTGGTGTTAAATTCAGGTCCTGGCTACAGCTACAAGCTATAGCTAAAACAATTGCTGCAAATATATTCCGTTTCATTTCTTTTTCTTTAAATATTAAAAACCTAGGTTTAGCCCAAGAACGAATGTGCGTGGTCTTGGATAGAATCGGTTGTCAATTCCGCTACTTATCTCTGGATCGACCCCCTTGTATTTAGATACGGTGAACACGTTTTGGACGTTCGCCGATACCGTAAGCTGACCGATTCCATTAGGGAAAATGCTACCCGCCGCATAGCTCAAAGACAAGTTATCCATCTTTAAGAATGAAGCATTGTGAATGTAATAGTCACTAGTATACTGCTTCTGTAAAAATTTAGTATCTAAAAAGGATACCGGTGCGTTATTAATCGGGCCATTGGGATCTAGCACATTGTATTGGCTAGCAAAGTTGGATGAAATATTATCGTATATGTAGTTACCGATGTTTGCACGTAGTACCGTAGATAGTGACCATTCTTTATAGCGAACCTGTGTCGTGAAGCCGAGCATATAATCTGGCACAGGAGATTTATAAAAATAACGATCATTGTCGTTGATTATACCGTCACCATTCAAATCCTCGTATACACCTTCAATTGGTAGGCCCTCTTCGTTGTATACCTGTTTGTGA
>NZ_JABMCQ010000283.1 GCF_013179575.1 Sphingobacterium shayense
TACTTTTCCTAAACTAAGTTAGTCAATTAATAAATTAAAAACTTATGATGTTTTTGAGTCTGTTGGACTCAGCTTATCAAAATGGTAGTAATTAATAGTCGTTTGATATCCGTAAGCTTGCGCACTGTTCCGATCTTTGTATTGAAGTCGTTGCTCCAAAATTTTAACAGATGAGCGCGAATTTTATAGAAGACAAATTAAAAATTTATGAAAAAAGTAATCTTAGCATTAGCGATTGCGCTGTCCGCTACCTCGTCATTTGCACAAAGTAACTCGGATACTAAACCCACCCTTCAATTAGTCAGAAATGCGACGTTGATCATTGAGTATGGTGGGAAGAAGATTTTAGTAGACCCTATGCTCTCGCCAAAAGGAGCGATTGAGTCTTGGGCAGGGATCCAAACAAACCCCACGGTTGATCTCCCGTTACCAATAAATGAAATCGTTGACGGTATAGATTTGGTCTTGGTGACTCATACCCATGCTGACCATTTTGACGAAGAAGCGAGCAAAACCCTCAGTAAATCTATATCGCTGATAAATCAGCCCGCGGATGCAGGTTTTTTTGAAAAGGAGGGTTTTAGTAACGCTACTGCTTTAGATAGTAATATGCTTTGGAATGATATAGACATAACTAGGATAGAGGCGCAGCATGGTAGCGGTGAAGTGTTGAAGATGATGGGAAAGACCTCTGGATTTATATTGAAGGCAAAGAATCAGCCGACTGTGTATATCGTTGGTGACGCAATTTTAACAGATGATATCAAAGAGACTATTAAAAAATTTAAACCCGATTATATCGTTGTTAACTCTGGGGGAGCGCTCATTAAAGGTTATGAAGACACACCGATACTGATGGAGGAGACTCAGACAATGGGATTAATAGGGGTGAGTGGTGAAGCGAAGGTCATCGCAGTACATATGGATGCTTTAGATCATTGCCGTACAACTAGGACCACTTTAAGCAAGAAAGCTGCAGAACTGAATATCGGTAAAGACAAAATGATAATTCCTCAGGACGGAGAAGTGGTCACGCTCTCCCATTAAGTATTTAATATCTATCACGAGACGTATTCCACAATAGGGGGTAGTTCGCGGAGGCTAATCTTATGCTCTAGGACGTCTGTGGCATTCCAGACTGTTATCTCGGAGTGAGTTATGAGCTTTGCTTATTGCTTTACTTTAAAACTGTTCTCGTACTTCCTAACTGATATATTGCACAGAGGTTAACCCTTAGTTTTATAAAACTAGGTGTTAACCTCTTGTTATTTCAAATTTATAAGTAAGTTCTGATTTTGCCTCGTGAATTTACCTGGTATATACCTTTCTTTTTTATCTACCTTTCTTTACACTCCGTATTGGGACTATTCTTGGTGTCGATGTTATCAGGGGGTTCGAGCGCCAATCGCCGCACTGATCCCCGAGCGCAGCATAAACCTTCGACGGTGGTAAGGTTTATGGATTGCTTTTTTAGTCGATAGCTCCCAGGTATCGGCACAACATCGAAATGCGATCGCGGATTGATCGGTAAAAATCTTTTCGACGGCGATCGGTTATGAAGACTTTCATTCGGTAAAGAGCAAGGTATCACTTTTGGAATGACGATCGTGTCTCGGAAGTACATGCCTGTACAACAAACAGGGAGTTGTTGTAGAATTACGCCCCCGGTTGCACGGGAATTTTGATTAATTTCAGCTATGGGCTGGCGTATGTAGACGGTTTGTATATACCGTGACACGGGGCGGTAGATTCTTTGTCGCTTATATTTGTTGAAGTTTATACTCATCTTTGTGTTGAAAAGCTGAAGCGAGCATGTTGATGCTAAATCCAGGCAAAAGTTATCGTTCTTATTTACGCGCCCGGGTGAGGCATATCTCGCTAGAAAGGACGTTGATTCGAAGCATGGTAAATATGGCAAATAACGCATAAGATTAGCTATTAGCGCCGGGTTCGAGGCGATGTCCCAGACTGATCCGGCTTATCAAAGCGATCAGAGCATGGCATTTGTAGTCAATAAAAAGATGGAAAACGGACCCATTATGTTATTACGCGAGAAATGATATCAGGGAGATAGGCGCAATCTAGTGTAAAACATGATATTTATGTGTAGAAGCCGAGCAAAATGCCGCTTTATGGAGGGACGATTATAAATCAAATTGATATGAAACTAAACAGATTATGTATAATTTTATGTTTATTGGTCTTGGTGGGCTGTAACCGCGAGAAGCGGGATTTCGAGTGGTCTGCTGATATTGCACGGCTCACTGGAAAAGACCTTGCTACATGGCTTCGCAAGGCTCCCTTTTCCAACGAACTCTCCCAGACTGATGACGATAAGATGGTGTTTACCAATGCAGCACAGGTATTTCCCTATATGGGGCGCTACAATAATGCTGTTGGAGCTCTGGAGTATTCCCATAATAACGACAACAATCCGATTTACCAGCAGGAAACGGTTTTGTATCAAGACCCGGACTGGGGTGACCTATTCCTTAATGCCACGGTGCTGTACGATGCACAG
>NZ_JABMCQ010000284.1 GCF_013179575.1 Sphingobacterium shayense
ATGTCCTCCTTTCATCACCGAGATACGGGACTCCCTGGTGCGGTTTCTTGTCATCCTACCGTCAAGGCGTCTATTATTGTGGATGGTATTCACGTTGACTACAATGCTGTTCGACTGAGTAAAAGGCTTTTAGGAGACCGGTTATTTTTGATTACTGATGCGGTGGCCAAATGCGATAAGGGAATATACCAGCACGTGTTCAAAGACGATCACTATGTTTTGCCTGATGGAACGCTTAGCGGATCGGCGCTTACGCTCTTGCAGGCGGTAGCAAATTGTGTTAAATACGTAGATATACCCTTGGAAGAAGCTCTAAGAATGGCCACGACGTATCCTGCCAAATTAATTTCGCGAGCGGATATCGGTAATTTCAATCCAGGGTCGCAGGCGAATATTGTTGTTTTTGATAGTGATTTTCGAATTACCTCTGTATATTTTCAAGGGAATCAGGTTGTGTAATTTTTTAGTGCAAGCCAGTTATTTGTCTGTGTGTTTGCATATCTATATGTAAAAAGTGTAGTTTTGCAATCTATGAACGTAAAACCGATAACTTCCGTAGCAATTTTTCTGCTGTTATTTTCTGTGTTATTGAGCTCTTGCGCGTCGCGCAAGAATAAAAAGACTTCCAAAGAATTGAAGTCTCCGGCGATAGAGATGGTTAAAGCTGATACCGCTATGAAATCGGGAAATATCGCGGAGACTAAAAAGGTGACGACCGTGCCTATCGGTGTGTCTAAGACGGCTGTGCCAGAAAAAAAGGAAGTCGTTGAAGCGCCGCTGAAAGTTAACCTCCCGACGGTTTCTCGTGAATTCCGGGGAGCGTGGATTGCGACTGTGGCTAATATAAACTGGCCGAAAAATGGCAATTATTCGACCGAATCCCAGAAACAAGAAGCTATTAAGCTTTTAGATCTACTAAAAGCAAATAATTTTAACGCAGTCCTATTTCAAGTGCGCCCTTCGGGAGATGCATTATATGACAGCCCTTATGAGCCTTGGTCGTATTTTTTAACCGGGGAGATAGGTAAACGGCCTTCGCCATATTACGATCCTTTGGAGTTTTGGATTAAGGAAGCGCATAAAAGAGGAATGGAGCTTCATGTATGGATCAATCCGTATCGCGCACACCACTCGACAGGAGGGGCTATAACGAAAGAGTCTATAGTAAAAAAAGAACCAGATATGGTTGTCCGTCTACGGAACGGTATGTATTGGTTTGACCCGGCAAATCCAAAGACGCAGGATCACGCTGCGAAAGTTGTTTTGGATATCGTTAAACGGTATGATATCGATGGTGTTCATTTTGATGATTATTTCTATCCATATGCAAGCTACAACGGCGGTGCTGACTTTCCCGATAATGAATCGTGGGCTGCCTATCGTCGGACGGGTGGTTCTCTAACACGCCCTGATTGGAGACGGGATAATGTGAACCGTTTTATAGAAAGAGTGTATAATGGTATAAAGGCTGAAAAAAATTACGTTAAGTTTGGTATTAGTCCTTTCGGTATTTGGAAACCGGGGTACCCTGCGGGTATTACAGGTTCCTCCCAGTACGATGAGCTTTATGCCGACGCAAAGTTATGGTTAAATAAAGGCTGGGTGGATTATTTTACACCTCAGCTATATTGGCCAATAGCTCCGGAACGACAAAGTTTTACATCTCTTTTAAAGTGGTGGGAATCTGAAAACACTTTTAAACGCCACCTTTGGCCGGGAATTAATACAGTGGCTGTGAAGTCAGCAAATAGACCACAGGAGATCGTGAACCAAATTAACGCTACCCGCCAGATAGTGCCAAATAGCGCGGGGGTTATACATTGGAGTATCGCTGGTTTAACAGGGAGCCCAAGTATGGTAAAGGCAATTAAAGAAGGCCCGTACCAGGCTAAGGCCTTGGTTCCACATACTAGTTGGTTATCTGCGAATCCATTGTTACGTCCTTCGTTACTTCTTACAAAGAAATCCTCTAGTGTATTTGCTAAATGGTTACATAAGCAACCTGAGCAAGTATTCCATTGGATAGCCTATGCACAATATGGTGATAATTGGGAGTACGAGATTCTGGAAGGCGATGCTTCTGAAAAGAGTTTTCCTATTGAAAAGAACGGGAAGCCTCTAAAAGCTATTGCGGTGAAGGCCGTTGATCGTTTAAGCAATGAAAGCGATTATATCGCTAAAAAAGTTCAATAATTTTCTATAACTAAGTCTTTACAAAACTACCTGATATTTTTGGGTAGTTTTGTTTTATGCGGTGGTTTACAGGGGCTTCATTAATGATTTTTTTGCTGGTCGGTCTTTTATCGGTTGGTATAGCTCAACAGCGCCCCGATATAGTTCAGCGTCCTATAAGGTGGAATGACCACCGTGAACGGCTGTCAATTGAATACTTACAGAAGCGCCACGGCATTCATTCCAATACTGCGACAATTACACCTAAGTTGGTTGTTGTTCATTGGACCGCGGTAATGTCTGTCGAAAAGACTTTA
>NZ_JABMCQ010000285.1 GCF_013179575.1 Sphingobacterium shayense
ACAGCAAAAAAAGAAATCATAAAAAAACTTCAAGAAAAAATACTTTCTCTAGAAGGTTTCAAAAGTACAACAACCGATTTACATCGGGAAGATTTTGGCCTACAGGCAATGGAGAAAGCGTTTCCTGGGCACACCTTCCCAAAAGGAACAATTCATGAATTTATCAGCCAAACAGCAGCATCTGCAACTTCTGCAAATGGTTTTGTTTCATCAATTTTATCCATATTAATGAATAATGGCTTGCCCTGCCTATGGGTTAGCACCAAACGAAGCTTATTCCCTACAGGCTTGGGCTATTTTGGTATCGAGCCCCATAGGATAATATTCATCGATGTTAAAAAAGATAAAGAAGCCTTATGGGTAATGGAGCAAGCACTAAAATGTAATGCCCTTTCTGCGGTAGTAGCTGAGCTGGGGGAAGTATCTTTCACCGAATCACAACGTCTCCAACTCGCTGTAGAAAAAAGTCAGGTAACAGGCTTTCTACATCGCAGAAAACCTCGCCGTGAAAATACACTTGCATGTACAGCACGATGGAGAATCATCCCTGTAGCAAGCCAAATTGAGGATAATCTTCCTGGAGTCGGTTTTCCTGTATGGGAAGTAAATCTCGAGAAAATACGAGGAGGTAGACCTGGCAAATGGATCCTAGGGTGGAGAGGTAACAAATTCACATCTATTACTTCACAGCAATCATCTCAACAGCACACATTAAAAATTAAGCATTATGCCTAAACGATTTTTGTCCATATGGTTCCCCTACTTATCGATTGATAATATGTTAAAAAAACATCCTGATTTTACTGATAGGCCTTTCGTATTATGCGCTACCGAACATGGAAAAATGATCATCAAAGCAGCAAGCCCACAAGCACGAAAAGAAGGTATCCAGGCTGGAGATGTACTTGCTAGCGCAAAAACGGTGCTACCCAGATTAGAAAGTTTTCAAGACGAACCGGCAACCACACAAAAGCTCTTAAACGCACTTGCTGAATGGTGCTTACGTTTTTCCCCAATTGTTGGCCTAGATGCTCCGGATGGATTACTCATAGACATCAGTGGATGTGCTCATCTTTGGGGGGGTGAACGCCCCTATATAGAAAGTTTAAAGCATAGACTAGCCCGGGGAGGATACCAAGTGCAAGCTGCTATCGCTGACACTATTGGGGCAGCCTGGGCTCTGGCACACTACGGAGTATCGCAACCTATAGCAGAACATACACAGCATGCCCAAGCACTCAGCCAGCTCCCCCCTATAGCCTTACGTATACCATCCTCTACCGTACTTCGTATGCAGAAGCTTGGCTTTAAAAATATAGGTCAGTTTATGAATATGCCTAAAAGCTCTCTTCGAAGACGCTTTGGCGACAATTTATTACAACGCTTACATCAAGCACTGGGCAACTATCCCGAAGCTCTTATCTCTATACAACCTGTAGCTCCTTATGAACAGCGGATGCCTTGTCTAGATCCAATATGTACAGCTACAGGAATAACTATAGCTTTGCGAACCTTACTCCAAGAGCTTTGTTCGAGGCTTCAAAAAGAAGGTAAAGGTCTGCGTAGTGGTATTTTTAAAGGGCACCGAATCGATGGCAACATTCAACAAATACATATTGGCACAAATAAAGCTTCCCATAATGTAGCACATCTTTTCAAATTGTTTGAACTCAAGATCCCAACAATTGAGCCAGCTCTGGGTATTGAATTGTTTGTACTAGAAGCTTCAATCGTAGAAGATACGGAAGCTTCACAAGAAACCTTATGGGGTAATCGCGGCGAGCAAAGTAAGGTAGCGGAGCTACTGGACAATATTGCAGGCAAATTAGGCACGAGTATCATTCGCCGCTACCTACCGGCAGCGCAACACTGGCCTGAACGGTCAATAAAAGCAACTCATTCACTTCAGGAAACACCTTCCATGCCTTGGCCCAACAACCTCAATAGACCTATTCACCTACTGACCAAGCCTGAGCCTATTGAGGTAACTGTACCCCTACCCGATTATCCTCCAATCCTGTTCATTCATAAGAAAAAAGTATATAAGCTCACAAAAGCTGATGGACCAGAAAGGATCGAGCAAGAATGGTGGTTAGAAGATGGAGAAGCCCGAGACTACTATCGTGTAGAAGATGATCAAGGGGCTCGATACTGGCTATTCCGCCTCGGCCAATATGGGAAAGGCACACCACAGTGGTTTTTGCATGGATTTTTTGCTTAAAGAATATGAACTACGTAGAACTACAGGTAACCAGTAATTTCACATTTCTGCGCGGAGGATCCCATCCTGAGGAACTCATAGAAACCGCAGCTGCACTTGGGCACAAGGCTATCGCCCTTACCGACAGAAATACTTTAGCAGGGATTGTCCGTGCCCATATAGCCGCTAAAAACAAAAACATCCGTTTTATTCCCGCGTGTAGATTAGATCTGCTAGACGGCCCTAGTCTTTTAGCTTTTCCAGAGAACAAA
>NZ_JABMCQ010000286.1 GCF_013179575.1 Sphingobacterium shayense
CGGGTTTGGGTTAGCAGAATATATAGATCATATTAATGCAGGTCTCCCATTCGACATATGCTATACTCTTGAAGAAAATAATTGGCGAGGAAAAAAGAATTTACAATTAAATATCAGAGCAATCCGATATTAAAAATATATTTGTAATCAAACGATTAACGCACAAATGATATTAAAGGCCGAACATCTAGTCAAGAAATATAAACAACGCACAGTTGTGAATGATGTATCTTTTCATGTAGAACAAGGAGAGATTGTCGGATTGCTTGGGCCTAATGGCGCTGGAAAAACAACATCATTTTATATGATCGTTGGACTCATTAAACCTAACGACGGGCATGTGTACCTCGATGACCAAGAGATCACACAAGACGCCATGTTTCAGCGTGCTCAGAAAGGAATCGGTTACCTTGCGCAAGAAGCGTCTGTGTTTCGAAAACTATCGGTAGAAAATAATATTCTAGCCGTGTTGGAAATCCATTACCCAAATAAAGAGGAACGTTTAGCAAAACTAGAGGAACTGCTCACCGAATTCAGCTTACATCGCGTCCGTAAGAACCGCGGTGATTTACTTTCTGGGGGTGAACGGCGCCGTACAGAAATTGCACGCGCACTAGCGGCGAATCCACACTTTATTCTCTTGGACGAACCTTTTGCAGGGGTTGACCCAATTGCAGTAGAAGAGATACAAACGATCGTCTCTAAACTTAAACGTAAAAATATCGGGGTATTGATTACGGATCATAATGTTCAGGAAACACTCTCCATTACTGATAGAGCATACCTATTAACAGAGGGTAAAATAATGCTTACTGGAACTCCGGAAGAGATTGCCGACAATGAGCTAGCTCGTAAATTCTACTTAGGAAGACATTTCGAACTTAGACGTAAAAAACTATAAACCCTAAAACATGTCGTCTGCAAACAAATGGAACTATTAAACTCTCTATTCACATGGCTAATGAAAAAGCGGATCCACCAAATCGAGCTTTTTATGAAATATCCGCACGATGTTCAAGATGAGTGGTTTCAAAGCCTAATAACTACTGCAGAAGCGACCGAGTGGGGTAAGAAATATGATTACAACAGCATACTTACTCCTGATACCTATAAAGAAAGAGTGCCTATTCAGGAATATGAAGATATCAAGGGTTATGTCGACCGAATGATCAAAGGTGAACAAAATCTAATTTGGCCATCAGATATTAAATGGTTCGCAAAATCTTCAGGAACCACATCAGATCGTTCTAAATTCATTCCGGTAAGCATGGAAGCCCTAGAGGACTGCCACTATCAGGGCGGGAAAGACATGCTTTCCATCTACTGTCACAATAAGCCTGAAAGCAAGATGTTTACAGGAAAGTCCGTGGTAATCGGCGGATCATCCCAAATTAACAATTTTAATCCCGATTCATACAATGGAGACCTTTCTTCGATTTTAATTCGAAACCTACCTTTTTGGGCAGAATTCAAACGTACGCCGAATCTTGAGGTCACATTAAATCCAAATTTTGAGGAAAAAATAGAACAGATTGCCCAAATAACAATAAAAGAAAACGTAACCAGCCTAGCCGGGGTCCCAACATGGAATATTGTCATGGCTAAACGTATTTTAGAAATAACCGGCAAAGACAACCTGTTAGAGGTGTGGCCTAATTTAGAGTTCTACAGTCACGGAGGTGTAAGCTTTAAGCCTTATCGCGAGCAGTTCAAGCAACTAATCCCTTCGGAAAACATGTATTATCTTGAAAACTATAATGCTTCTGAGGGCTACTTTGGGATTCAGGATCGTGAAGACGCCGATGATCTTCTTTTAATGCTTGATTATGGGGTGTATTACGAATTTCTGCCTGTCGAATATATCGACCAGGAGCATCCGCAAACACTCCGTCTAGACCAAGTGGAGCTAGATAAGAACTATGCTCTAATTATATCCACAAATGCAGGTTTATGGAGATACAAGATTGGCGACACAATCAAGTTCACGAATCTATCTCCCTATCGTTTTCAGATTTCTGGGCGTACCAAGCAATTTATCAACACATTTGGTGAAGAGCTTATTGTCGATAATGCTGAGCAAGCGCTACAGATTGCCTGTAAAACCACAGGTGCAATCATAAAAGATTATACTGCTGGCCCCGTCTATTTCAGAGACAAAGAAGCAGGTGCACATGAATGGATAATTGAGTTTGAAACTCAGCCTTCAAATTTTCAAGATTTTTGTCAGAAACTTGATGAAACACTACGCGAAGTAAATTCGGATTATGACGCTAAACGTTATAAAAACATGGCTCTTGCGGCGCCTATTATCCATAATGCGTCAAAGAATACATTCTACAACTGGATGAAATCCCGGGGCAAACTCGGGGGACAAAACAAAGTTCCTAGATTATCGAATGATCGCATTTATCTAGAACCTCTGTTAAAACAGCTTCATTTAGAAAACTAAATTTAGTTTTAAGCCTATTT
>NZ_JABMCQ010000287.1 GCF_013179575.1 Sphingobacterium shayense
CCAATATTCCGTGCGCAAATCACGAGCTTTACGTCCATCAAAGTCATACTTGGCAATAAAGTTTTTAAATATTTCTTCCGGTTCTGGCAGTACATCGCCCCCAAAAAAATAATGCTCCCCGCCAACATGAATATGAAAAGCTTGATGATATGGTGTATGAGCGCCGTTAACTTCATAAGAAATCTGATGATTAATCTGCCCGTCTCCCTCTAAAAGAACAAGGTTTCCGCTACGTTGTATAACATCGAAGATCTCCGTTTTATAGGACGGGTTGTCGCCACTAAAGGCGTATATCCACTCTTCACGTTGTACGTAATATTCCGCGTTAGGAAATGCAACGCGGGCTACGCCGTCTTTAAAATCCACCATACCGCCCGTATGGTCCTTGTGCAAGTGCGACATTAATACATATTTAACATCTTCCGGACCATATCCTAATTTGCGGATGTTTCGGTGAATTAACAACTCGCCATCTTCATCGCGAAATCCAAGACCGGCATCACAAAGAATCAGGCCGTCTTCCGCCTCAATTAAAAAGGGGTGAACATGGACAAAAAGAGAGCCTTTTCGAGAAAGAGGGTCATCTTTTGTCGGGTCGAACGGTACGAAAACCTTCGAAGCATCGACCGAAAATGAGCCTTCGTAAAGAGAATATGCTTGAACCATTTTAATTAATTCGTAATTACGTATGTGACAAGCTCTTTTCTTTTAAGAGCTTTTACGCATTAGGTAAACCAATTTACAAAACGTATATTTACACGTTAATACAGCGGCAAAGGTATGCAAAAAAGGTGGGTAGTAAAACCAAAAAATGATGTCAAGAAATCCAATAAACTGCGTGAAGAACTAAGCGTTAGTCCGATAATCGCCGATTTACTTCTCCATCGTGGTATACAAACCTTTGAGCAAGCAAAATCTTTTTTTCGCCCTTCCCTAGATATGCTTCATGATCCTTTCCTTATGAAGGATATGGACCTCGCAATTTCACGTATCGAAAAAGCAATTGGCAATAAAGAGAAGATACTTATCTATGGAGATTATGATGTCGATGGAACGACATCAGTTGCAGTAGTATACAGTTTCTTTCGCGATTTTCACACGGGCTTGGAGTTCTACATTCCAGACCGCTATTTGGAAGGTTACGGAATATCCACCAAAGGAATTGATTACGCGGCTGAAAATGGGTTTTCATTGATTATCGCTCTAGACTGCGGTATCAAGGCTATCGAGAAGGTTAATTACGCCAAGAGTAAAAATATTGATTTCATCATCGGTGACCATCACCTTCCAGGACCGACAATACCCGAGGCAATTGCAGTTTTAGATCCGAAACGGACCGATTGTTCCTATCCGTATAAAGAACTCTCTGGATGCGGCATTGGTTTCAAAATAATCCAAGCATTTATACAAAAGAATGAAATGGATATCCAGTTAGCCTTTCAATATCTTGATCTCGTAGCTGTAAGTATCGCTTCTGATATTGTGCCTATAACTGGCGAAAACCGGATACTCACACACTTCGGCCTCAAGAAACTAAACACGAATCCTAATTGCGGCTTACAAGCGTTAATAAACTTGTCGTCCAACAAAACGGGCCAGTTTTCTGTAAACGATATCGTTTTTCAAATCGGTCCACGCATAAATGCGGCAGGGAGAATCGAGCACGCTAAAGATGCAGTAAAACTACTGATATCTAAATCTGTTCAAGAAGCTAAAGATTTCTCCGAAACGGTAGATGATCAAAATAATCTGCGAAAAGACTTTGATCTAAAAATAACGGAAGAGGCGTTAGATATCATAAACAGGAACGAGGCCCTTCAACTTCGAAAATCGACGGTGTTATTTAAGGAAGATTGGCACAAAGGTGTCATAGGGATCGTTGCCTCTCGGTTAACGGAAAAATACTATAGACCAACGATTATACTTACACAAACCAATGGACATATTGCCGGGTCTGCACGTTCTGTACTTGGCTTTGACGTATACGAAGCGTTGAGTGAATGTAGTAATCTGCTCGACCAGTATGGTGGACACAAATATGCTGCCGGACTAACCATGAAACGGGAAAATGTAGACGCATTTCAAGAAAAGTTCGAACAAGTAGTAAGCAGCAGTATCAAGCCTGAAATGCTTCAGCAAGAAGTTCAAATCGAGGCAATAGTTTCCCTAAAAGATATCGATGGTAAATTTCAACGTATCCTAAAGCAATTTGAGCCGCACGGGCCCCAAAACGACGCCCCTATTTTTATTTCGAAAAAAGTAACGGGTTCAGGCTTCATTGTAGGCTCCAATCATATAAAAATTACGGTGACGCAACAAGACTCTACTTACTACGAATGCATCGGGTTTGGGTTAGCAGAATATATAGATCATATTAATGCAGGTCTCCCATTCGACATATGCTATACTCTTGAAGAAAATAATTGGCGAGGAAAAAAGAATTTACAATTAAATATCAGAGCAATCCGA
>NZ_JABMCQ010000288.1 GCF_013179575.1 Sphingobacterium shayense
AGGGAACATTTAGCCCCATTGTCAGAACTTGCCTATGCTGATTTCTGCCATCCGTCAAATCCCAAGCCTGTTTCCAAAGAAGATTTTCATGCTATTTATCAAAGTGCTTTTTAGTTAATTATGATCACAATCGGAATAAGTTCCTGTTTCCTGTATCCAGATAATGCGAGAACAGTGTTCAGTCAAAAAAGTCTACAATATGTAGAAAGGGATATGATGAGGTGGATATGTAGAACAGATGTATTGCCGGTGTTGATCCCCGACGTCGACGATTCTGCGTTGGGTAACATCCTAGATCAACTGGATGGTATTGTGCTTCAAGGTGGCACCGACATCTCTCCGGAGAGCTACGGCGAGCAGCCGATAGGAGACTGGAGAGGCGATAGCTACAGGGATGAATATGAACTGAAGATATTAGATTACGCGATAAGGACGTCCAAACCAGTCTTAGGTATCTGCCGAGGTTTCCAACTGATGAACGTTTATTTTGGAGGGTCGCTCTATCAAGATATTCCTTCCCAAGTCCCCGGTTCAGAAGTTCACCGATCGGCAGAACAGTATGATAAAATAAACCATCCGATACAGTTGGTATCTGGAACGCTGCTAGAACGGCTATATGGTAATCTAAGACAACCATTAGTTAATACGGTGCATCATCAAGGGATCAAAGATCTAGGGAAAAATCTTGACGTCTATGCCCGGTCAGAGGATGGCTTTATTGAGGCATTTGGTTATAACAAGGAGCCTGAGGGTAAAGTAATGGGCGTACAATGGCATCCCGAGTTTTCCCATACACAGATGGGAAAGCTCCTGGATGAAGAATTGATCTTTAACGTTTTTTACAATTATGCAAAACAGAACAGAAATGGAAATTAAAAATCCCGCCACGGGTGTTGTGCTGGCAAGCCTGCCGGAGGCAGGGCTTTTGGAGCTGCAAGAAACCGTCGCTGATTTGCGTAAGGGTCAAAGATTATGGGCTGAACGTCCCCTGCCAGAAAGGATGGCATGTATCGTTAAATTTGGTGAATTGATACTGAGCAACAAACAAAAACTCGCCGAGATCCTAACCAAGGAAACGGGAAAGCCTGTTGCACAGTCTCTGAATGAAATCGTGGGGGCACAGAACCGGATTGAACACCTGCGCGCAAATGCTGAACGGTGGCTTTCCAGGGAAGAAATTACATTAGAGGGTACAACTCGAGAGCTGATCACCTATGAACCATTGGGGGTGATAGCAAATATATCGGCGTGGAATTTTCCCTTTAATGTAGGCTTTAATGTGTTTCTATACGCCTTAGTTGCCGGCAATGCCGTTGTTTACAAACCCTCAGAGTTCGCCTCTCTTATCGGCATGGAATTCCAGGAATACCTTCGTCTTGCGGGTGTACCCGCAAACGTATTTAAGTGCGTTGTTGGCGATTATCAGACCGGACAGCTGCTTTTAGATCTTTCTTTAGACGGCTATTTTTTTACGGGATCCTACGCAACGGGTGTTCATATTGCAAAATCGGTGGCTCATAAATTAGTTCCTTTGCAGTTGGAACTCGGGGGGAAGGATCCTCTTTATGTCGCGGATGATGTGGTAGATGTAAAAAAGGCTGCGATTTCCGCCGCAGAAGGAGCGTTTTATAATAATGGACAAAGTTGTTGTGCGGTTGAACGTATATACGTCGCTGAGAAAATATACGATCAGTTTGTCGAGGCCTTTATCGATGAGGTGGCATCTTATCCTATTGGTGACCCCATGAACCCCGATACATTTATTGGTCCTCTTACAAGAAAGGCTCAACTGGATGTTCTTCAAGAGCAGATCAAAGATGCGATAGAAAAGGGGGCGTCATTACGTTTGGGAGGAAATTTAATAAATGGTCCGGGATATTTCCACCAACCTACTGTCCTTGTGGACTGCAATCATGATATGCTGCTCATGAAAGACGAAACATTTGGGCCCCTTATAGGTATACAAAAGGTGTTTTCCGATGAACACGCCAAATACCTCATGCAGGATACGGGCTATGGTTTGACCGCCGCGGTTTTTTCCGCTAGTCAGAATAGAGCTATGGCGATATTAAAAGAGATGGATACAGGAACGGTTTATTGGAACTGTTGCGATAGAGTCAGTCCAAATGTACCTTGGTCCGGCAGAAAGAACTCAGGACTGGGAGCGACACTATCATCCCAAGGAATCAGAGCTTTTGTTCAGCCCAAAGCCTATCATTTACGGGAATAAATTAACTTAAACGGGGAAAGTAACCACATCTCTAGTAGCAATTTCTGCCGTCCTATCGGTGGGAAGTTCCTATCCCTTTTTGAGTTTAAGTAATACAAAAGACGGATAACATCCGTCTGAATAATAATTTATTGCAAAATATGTGCGAGGACATAAACGTAGTTATGGAGCCATTTTAAGACGTAGTAACACGCAAAATCATTAACAATTTTTTTATTTCTCCTTTACATT
>NZ_JABMCQ010000289.1 GCF_013179575.1 Sphingobacterium shayense
TATCGGAGGCCTGGCGCGCGATTTTTATCATCGCATATTTATGCACTATCAGGATAGTGCAGCTTGGCGCTGGCAGGAACACTCCGAATACGGAAACAAAGGACAGGGAACCCCTGCTATGGACGGTCAGAATCGAACAATGTGGATATTTGAACCCCATGTTGCCCAGAAGGTGTTTGAAGATTACGTTTCAGAATATGAATTAGACGTTCAACGGGATGAATGGCTTGATAGAAAAAATGGAGTAGAGGTGAAAGGCAATCGTATTGTATCAATTACAACGCTCAGCGGTAAGACATACACCGGAAAAATGTTTATTGACGCGACCTATGAGGGTGATCTGATGGCGGCCGCGGGAGTCAGCTATCACGTGGGACGGGAAGCTAGCAACGTATACAAAGAAAAATGGAACGGTGTGCAAACGGGTGTGCTTCATCACGGACATTGGTTTAAAAGCGATATAAGTCCCTATCGTATTGCCGGTGATAGCACCAGCGGTTTGCTATATGGTATTTCTCCCGATGATCCGGGCACGTATGGCCAAGGAGATAACCGCATACAGGCGTATTGTTTTAGGATGTGTTTGAGCAACCATCCGGAGAATAGAGTTCCTTTTGAGAAACCTGAGGGGTACAACCCTCAAGACTATGAGCTTCTGGCTAGGGTGTATGCTTCGGGTTGGCGGGAAACTTTTCAGAAATATGATCCTATTCCAAATAGAAAAACGGACACAAATAATCATGGCCCCTTTAGTACCGATTTTATTGGGATGAACTACGATTATCCCGAAGGGAGCTATGAAGAGCGAAAGGTGATTATCAAAGCCCACGAAGATTATCAAAAAGGACTGATGTATTATCTTGCAAATGATCCAAAGGTCCCCGTTGAGGTTCGTGAAAAGATGGCACAATGGGGACTTGCAAAAGACGAATTCAAAGATAATGGCAATTGGCCACATCAATTATATATACGTGAAGCGCGCCGGATGGTTGGTGATTATGTGATGACCGAACACGATACTTTTAGCGAACGAAAAATTTCGGACCCAGTAGGAATGGGATCTTACTCTCTAGATTCGCATAACGTGCAGCGGTATGTGAAAGCAGATGGTTTCGTGCAGAACGAGGGAGATATTGGTGTTGAACCAAAAGGTGGCGCATATCAAATTTCATATGGATCGCTAATTCCAAAAGAAGGAGAGTGTGCAAATTTATTGGTCCCTGTTTGCGTTTCGAGTTCCCACATAGCATTTGGAAGTATACGTATGGAACCCGTTTTTATGATATTGGGACAAAGTGCAGCTATAGCGGCTTCGCTAGCTATTGATGGCGATCGGGATGTGCAGCATGTTCTTTATACCGATTTAGAAAAAGAACTTATTGCCGAAAAGCAAGTATTGGCTAAACCTTAAAATTTAACTAACCTGATGCGATAGTTAGCGGTATCAGAAAAATAGTTTAAATAGGCTTCTGCTATTAGGAATAGTAGCAGAAAGTTTGACTTCTAGTAGGAGAGGATAGAGCACGTCATATAATCAAGAGAGCTTCATTTTTTTAAGACACTCTATGGTTGTAATGGGAGACGATATTTATTCTGCATAAACTATAATACATTAAATCCGAAATGGGAATTTACAACTTCAACTTTTTATTTTTCTGTGTGCTTTTCTTAGCATCCTTGACGAGCCAAGCTCAGAACAAATATTTTAACAAATGGCCAAAAGGAACAGCTCCAAAAGAAATTGGATTACTCGTTGCTGGACGGTTCATCCAAAGTCCACATTCCAACTGGGGTAATCCGGGCGTAGCAAATGAAATAACATATCCAGAAACCTGCGCCTGGTATGGCGCATTGTTATTCGCTAAACAGACAAACAACGAATTGCTTCTAAAATCGCTTCAAGGCCGTTATGAAGTAGCTGTGGCAACCGAACAAAAGCTAATCCCCAAAGCTGATCATGTGGATCATACCATATTTGGTAGCATTCCGTTAGAACTCTACATGCAGACCGATTCCACTCGTTATTTAGAACAGGGAATTAGGTATGCAAAAGCGCAGTGGCAACTACCCAGGGATGCGCGACCACAGGAAGTTGAATGGCACAGCAAGGGCTACAGCTGGCAGACCAGGTTATGGATAGATGATATGTTCATGATCTCTACCATTCAAGCCCAAGCATATCGTGCTACGGGCGATACGACCTACATTAATAGAGCGGCACGGGAGATGACTCTTTACCTTTCTAATCTTCAGAAAGATAACGGACTTTTTTATCATGCAGAGGATGTCCCATATTTTTGGTGTCGTGGGAACGGCTGGTACGCAGCAGGGATGGCTGAACTTTTAAGATCTTTACCTAAGGACAATCCGGATCGCCCAGAAATATTAATCGCATATCGGAAAATGATGGAAACATTACTCGGTT